>JAJFFI010000322.1 GCA_021776755.1 Alphaproteobacteria bacterium
CGGGCCCGCTGGTGCTCGATCCCAAAACCGGCGTCAACAGCGAGCACTCCGTCGAGGCGCTCAAGCGCTGGACCCTCGAAGCGCACGCCGGCTGACGCAACCCAATTCGCTGGACGCCCCGCCGCCGGGGCACTAAATCACGGCCCATGAGCCACAACACCTGGATCCATCGGGGCGTCCGCGTCCTCGTCCGCCCGCTCGCGAAAACGCCGGTCACACCGAACCAGATCACCGTGCTGCGCTTGCTCACCGGGCTCGCCGCCGTGTTCTGTTTTGCCATCGCCGATCCGGTGCGCTGGATCTACTGGGGCGTCGGGCTGTTCGTGCTGTCGATGCTGCTCGACCGCGCCGATGGCGAACTCGCCCGGCTCACCGGCAAATACTCGGCTTTCGGTCACAAGCTCGACCTCATCTCCGACGCGCTCATCAACGGGCTCGTCTTCGTCGGCATCGGCTGGGGCGTCATGCGGACGACGGACCTCGGCGTCTGGGCCCTCGCGATGGGTGTTGCCGCGGGTGCTGGCGTCGCAACCATCCTCTGGCTCGTCATGCGCATGGAAGCGGCCGACGGCGAGCGCGCCGGCGAACTCGAGGGGGCGGCCGGTTTCGACCCCGACGACGGCATTCTCGCGGTGCCGGTCGCGATGCTGTTCGGCCTCGGTTATTGGCTCATCATCGCCGCCGCCATCGGCGCGCCGGGGTTTGCGATCTACATGTTCTGGAAATTCCGCCGGGAGCGCCGGATGGACGCGGGATGACCGAGGCGCTGGCACTACTGCTCGACCATTTGCGCGACCCGGCGCACGCCTGGAGTATCGGCACCTATGGCGCCATCGCCGAGTTCACCCGCGATCCCGGTGAGGCGGATACCGAAACGTTCACGGGCTCCGGCGCGAAAGTTGCCACACCCCGCGGCGCGATCGCGATTTCGCTCGACGCTCCGGTGATACTCACCGAGTACGAAAGCCGCGGCCATCACGGCGGCGCCAGCGTGCGCACGGTCATGGCATGCCTGCCTACCGCTGACGCGCAGCGCGCGGCCCGCACCACGATCACCGAAACCGGTCCGGACGACGACGCAATCGCGGGGCAAGGCATCCTCTTCGACATGGGCCTCGGCGTTCCGCATGTGGACATCTTCGTCCGCACGGGAGATGCCGCCCTGCAGGCGGAGCTCCACAAGCATCTCGGCAAATCCATCCTCGACCCCGACAATCCCGCGATGGCCGTGATCAAGGAGGCGAGCCCGCACCGGGTTTTCGCCTCCCGCCTCGGCCGCATCGAGGTCCTGCAGCAAATCGGCTCGACCGCGAGGGGCGTCCCGACACCCGAGGGTCCGCACACCCACGTGCTGCCAAAGCTTCTGCGACTCAACCGCACCCACGCCCGCAATGCCCCGGTGCCCGAGGGCATGGTCCCGGCGCTGAACCTCTATCCGGCCCACTAGGTAGCGTTACGCCTTTCCCTCAAGGGGAGAGGAGCTTTTCTCAAATTGACGCAGCTGCAACTCGACCCAGACGACCCGTTCCTCGACCGACCTGATCTCCTCGGGCAAGCGCCAAACCTGGGCCGCCGGCATGAATCGCGTCGTCAGGCCTTCCACCAGATGCTGGAAATGGAGCTGCACCCAGCGGTTCGGCGTCCGCACGCCGTCGGCGATCAGCGGGATCGTGCCCCAGGGCAGCACCAGGATGGCATCCAGCATCTCGAGGTCGGCGCGCATGGTCTCGAACAGCGCATCGGTTTCGCGCTCCTCGACGCCGAACCCGTAATAGAGCCAGAACGCGAAGCTATCGACTGGCGAACGGTCGGAGACGAATCCACTGTGACTTTCCAGCGCCACCCGCATGCCGCCCACCATCTCAGCATAGAGTTCGTGGGCGAGCGCGCGGCGGTCGTCGTAGGACATCTTGTGCTGGTTCAGGCCCGCGCGGATGCGCTTGCGCATTCCTTCCGGGATGCAGGGCACGTCCCAGCGCGCGGCGAGCGCTTCGGCGAGCGTGCTCTTGCCGGTCCCGGAGCTGCCGGTGATTGCGATCCGAGGGGCCAAGAGCGCTCCGTTCGTGCCCGCCAAATCCGTTGACAGCAGGCTTAACGCTTCGTTAAGGGTGAGGGGAAGCGAAGGCTCCCTTCGGGGATTAAAAGGGAACACGGTGGCGCGCGCAAGCGCCGATGCCGTGGCTGCCCCCGCAACTGTGAGCGGTTAGCCCGCGTTCAGTAAAAGCCACTGGGCACATGCCTCATGAAGAGGCGCCCGGGAAGGCAGAACGCAAAAGGGCTCTGATCCGCAAGCCAGGAGACCTGCCGTCGCTGCGTCACCCATCCGTTGTCCGGGGTGTGGCAATGGAACGGCCGTCCGTAGCGGTGACGTGGTTTACGCCACGAATCCGTTATGGAGGTCTCCAGAATGTTTCCGACTACACCACCGAACCGCCTCGCGTCGATCGGCGCCGCGGCCGCACTGTGTCTGCTCGCATCCCCCGCAATCGCGGCCGGTGCGGCGCAACAGTCATCCGAAGTCGTCGTCTCGGCAAGCCGGGTCCCGGTTGATGCCAAAAAAGTCGGCAGCGCGATTACCGTCATCACAAAAGAAGAGCTCGACCGCCGCGGCGTCCGCCAGATCGACGAGGCGCTCCGCACCGTGCCCGGCGTTTCGGTCAGCCGCTCGGGCGTGCTCGGCGGTCTCACCCAGGTCCGCTGCCGGGGGGCGGAGGGCAACCACACGCTGGTCCTGATCGACGGCGTCGAGAGCGCCAATCCGGCCGCCGCCGCCGAATTCGATTTCTCGGCCCTGATGTCGACGCGCATCCAGCGCATCGAAGTGATCCGAGGGCCGCAGACCGCGATCTGGGGCGCGGACGCCATCGGCTGTGTCATCAACATCATCACGGAGACCGGTCAGAAAGGCCTCCGTGTCTCCGGCCTCGCCGAGGGCGGGACCGAGCGCACCGGCCAGCTCCAGGGCGCGATCAGCGGCGGGACAGACTGGGCCACGTTCTCCGTCGGCGGGCATATCTTCCGCACGGCCGGCATCAGTCACGGCGACGAGGATTTCGGCAACCACGAGAACGACGGCTTCTTCACGCGCCATCTCTCGGGCAAGGCCGTGATCGCGCCCTGGGATTTCGTCCGCCTCGAACTCGCCGGCGGCTGGACCAAGTCCTACGCCGAGTCCGATGGCCAGGCGGCCTTCATCGCCGACAGCCAGCAGCACAGCCGCTTCCTCGAAAGGTTCGGCAAGGCCGAGTTGAGCCTCAGGTTCTTTGACGGCTTCATGGAGCAGATCTTCCAGGTCCAGGGCTTCGACAAGAACTCCAACTTCTTCTCGAACGGCTTTTACTCCGACACCACCGGCTTCAAGAACAAGCTTTCGTCGCAGACCAATTTCCGGGCCGAAACCAGTTTCGTCGTGCCGATCAAGCACACGCTGGCGCTGGTTTTCGAGAAGGAAGCCGAGAGCATCGAAACGCGGAACAATTTCACGCCGCAGGTGGACCGCGGTCTCCTGACCCGCAGCTTCGTCGCGGAGTACGGAGTCGCTATCGCGGACCGCACGTTCCTGTCCTACGCCTATCGTTTCGACAACAACGACTCGCTGTTTTCGGACACCGAAACCTGGCGCTTTGCGGCAGCCTATCTGCACAAGGAAACCGGCACCCGCGGGCATTTCAGCTACGGCACCGGCACCAAGAACCCGACGCTCGCCGAGCTCTTCGGCACGTTTGCAGGTTTCACGCCGAACCCGGCGCTCAAATCGGAGGAAGGCACCGGCTTTGACATCGGCGTCGAGCAGGAATTCTTCGGCGGCCGGGCCAGCCTCGACGTCACGTATTTCCAGAACCGCATCCAGAACCTGATCCAGACCACCTTCTTCCCGGTCTTCACGGCAGTGAACCGGCCGGGCACGACCCGTATCCACGGCGTCGAGGTCTCGGGCAGTGCCGAGCCGTGGCCGGGCCTCGAACTCAAGGGCCAGTACACCTACACCCTGGGGCAGGACGCCACGAACGCTGAGCTTGTGCGCAGGCCCAAGCACATCGCGGCGCTCAACGTGAACTACCGCTTCCTCGAGGACCGGGCGAACGTCAACCTCGGCATCCAGTACAACGGCCGCGCGCGGGACACGAACTTCCTTGTCGCCGCGAACGCCCCCGGCCGGCGCGGCTCGCTTGATGCCTACACGCTGGTCAACATCACCGCCTCCTACGAGGTGATCAAGGGCGTCGAAGTCTTCGTCCGGCTCAACAACATCCTCGACACCGACCACGAGGACGTCTTCACCGCGAACTCGCAGCCCTTCTCGGCCTTCACCGGGATCAAGGCGACGTTCGACCTGATCGAGTGATGGGGACCGCATGAGCACGGCCCGGCGTATCGGACAGGCACTCGCGGCGCTTGCCGCCTTGGCTCTGCTGTGCGCCGGGCCGGCCCTTGCGGAGGGCGCGGGCAAGCCGCAACGCATCGTCTCGCTCAATCTCTGTGTCGATCAGTTGCTGGTCGAACTTGTTCCGCGCGGGCGGATCGCGGCGCTCACCAACCGCATCGACGACCCAAACCTCTCGCCGATGCCGGGGCGCGGGAAAGGCATTCCGCAGATTGCGGGCTTCGCCGAGGAGGTTATCGCCTTCAAGCCCGACCTGGTGATCGCGAGTGCCTTTTCGGCGCGAACGACCGTCAGCCTGCTCAAGCGTCTCGGCTACCGGGTCGAAATCCTGCCGGTCGCCACGACCTTCGATGAGATCCGCGCCAACGTCCGTCATTTTTCAGAGCTCGTGGGCGAGCCCGAGGCGGGTGCCGCCATGCTCGCCAACTTCGACCGGCGGCTCGACGCCATCACCCGGCCTCCCGGCCGCGATGCACTGGCCGCGCTTTACTGGTCGCGGGGCAGCACGTCGGGCAAGGGAACGCTGGTCGATCTCATGGTGCGTAAAGCTGGCTTCCGGAACCTTTCCGCAGCCGAAGGCTTCGGCGCCGCGGGCCGCCTCCCGCTCGAAACCCTGCTCGCGCGCCGGCCCGATGCGATCGTGATGGCCGACATCACCGGCGATCCGCCCTCGCTCGCGACCGAAGCGCTCAAGCATCCGGCACTTCGGCGTGTGCTGACAACGACGCCCGGCCTGCCCGTCGACGGCCGGCGCTGGGTCTGCGGGACTCCCGACGTGATCGTCACGATCGAGAAACTTGCGGCGTTCCGCGCGCGGATCGGGGTGCTGAAATGACCGGCGCCGCCTCCACCGCGAAAGCAACATCCGTTCCCGCAGGCGTCCTTCCTGGCCGCGAGTTGATGGTCACGATCGGCCTCGGCGTCCTCGTCGCACTCTGCTTTGCGGGCTCGCTGCTCGTCGGCCCGGCCGGGATCGGCCTCGGCGAGGTCGCGGCGGGCCTCGTCGCGGGCGACGACGCGATCGGCCTCATCGTCCGGGAAATCCGCCTGCCGCGCGCGATCCTCGGATTGATGATCGGGGCGACCCTCGGGCTCGCGGGCGCGGCCCTGCAAGGCTATCTCCGCAATCCCCTGGCCGAACCCGGCCTGATTGGTGTTACCGCGGCGGCGTCCCTGGGCGCCGTCGTCACGCTCTACAGCGGTCTCGCCGCGGCCTTCGCGCTGGCGCTTCCCATCGGCGGGATGCTGGGCGCCTGTGTCGCGGTCGTCCTGGTGCAGGCACTCGCCGGGCGAGCCGCCTCTTCGATCACGCTCATCCTCGCCGGCATCGCAGTGACGAGTTTTGCAGGCGCGCTGACCTCGCTCGCGCTCAACCTCGCGCCCAGTCCCTATGCCGCGCTCGAGATCGTGTTCTGGATGCTGGGCTCGCTCACCGACCGCAGTCTGACCCATGTCTGGCTCGCAGCCCCCTTCATGCTGATCGGCTGGCTGCTGCTGGCAAGTCTCGCCCGGGCGCTCGATGCACTGACGCTCGGCGAGGACGCCGCCCGCTCGCTCGGCTTCAATCTCGCGTCCGTCCGCACCCGGCTCGTGCTCGGAACGGCGCTTTCGGTGGGGGCGGCCACCGCGGTCGCGGGCGCCATCGGCTTTGTCGGCCTCGTCGTGCCGCATCTGCTGCGCCCGCTCGTCGGCTACCGCCCGGGCGCGGTGATGATCCCCAGCGCACTCGGTGGTGCTGCCCTCTTGCTGCTCGCCGACATTGTCGTGCGGGTCGTGCTGCCCGGCCGCGATCTCAAGCTCGGGGTGCTCACCGCGCTGATCGGCGCGCCGTTCTTCCTCTGGCTCGTGCTCCGCACCCGGAGGGCGCAGCCATGACCCTGCTCGACGCCCGCAATCTGTCCGTCTCCCTCGGCGGCCGGCCGGTGCTCGACGGCATCTCGCTCGCCGTCGCGCCCGGCGAACTCGTGGCGCTGATCGGCCCCAACGGCGCCGGCAAGACGACCCTGCTCCGCACGCTCGCGGGCCTGCTCGCGCCGGGCAACGGCACCGTCTCGCTGGATGCCGCAGCCCTCGACACGATCCCCCGCACGCGCCGCGCGCAGGACCTCGGCTATCTTCCCCAGGGTGGCGGCGCCGACTGGCCGATCCCGGTTCGCGAACTGGTCCTGCTCGGCCGCCTGCCGCACCGCAATCCGTGGTCGGGGCCATCGGCCGAAGACCACGCCGCCGCCGGTGCCGCGATGGACGCCATGCACGTGACGGGGCTCGCGGATCGTCCCGCCGACCAGCTCTCGGGCGGCGAGCGGGCCCGGGTCCTGCTCGCCCGCGCACTTGCCGGTACGCCGAAACTGCTGCTCGCCGACGAGCCCGTCGCGGGCCTCGACCCTTACCACCGGCTCGAGGTCATGGAGCGTCTCGCCGAGCGGGCCGCCGGGGACATGGGCATCGTGGTCGTGTTGCACGACCTCACCCTCGCCGCCCGGTTCTGCAGCCGTCTCGTCCTGATGGACGGCGGCAGGATTGCCGGCGATGGCCCGCCCGCC
>JAJFFI010000323.1 GCA_021776755.1 Alphaproteobacteria bacterium
CGCCCGAGCGCGCCGGCCACCAGATGCTGGCCTTCCGACGGATGCTGGGTCGAGGAATAGACCAGCATGTCGCCGTCCTCGCCCGGCACCGCCATCGCGATCTGGCCTTCGAGATAGAACTGATCCTGCCCGCCGATCGTCAGGCGGCCCTGGAGCCGGTGCTTTGCCTTGCCGATCGCTTTCGCCGAGTGCCCGCGCTTCATGGTGTGCGGCGGCAGCACGAACTCGCCCGCCGCCATCGCCGCCCCGGCGGTGATATTGGCCGGCAGCGCCTCGTAGGAGATTTTCGCCAGCAACGCCGCGCGCCGCGCCTGCTCGACAGTTTCGGCCGCGACCGCGAACACCGACTGTCCGGCGTATTCGACGACGCCGTCGGCGAAGATCGGGTCGCCGCCGAAGACCGGCCCGACATCGTTCTTGCCCGGCACGTCGGCAGCCGTCATCACCGCAACGACTCCCGGCGCCCCACGAACAGCCGAGAGATCGAGCCGCTTGATCCGCGCGTGTGGCTTCGCCGAAAGGCCGAACCCCACATGCAACAGGCCCGGCGGCTCGGGGATGTCGTCGATATAGATCGCCGACCCCGCAACATGCTTGGCCGCACTGTCATGGGGGTGCTCCTGGTGCACCCCGCCGTGAATGTTGCGCGTCATCTCAGGCGCCGAACCCGACGACATCGCCGGCAAGGCCGGGCTCTGCCGTCTCGAAGTAGAATTTCCGCAACAGGTTCTTCGCGATCTTCATCCGGTAGGCGGCACTCGCCCGCATGTCCGTCAGCGGCTCAAAGTCCTGCTCCATGGCGCGCGCGGCGGCCAGCACGGTCGGCAACGTCCAGGGCTTGCCGGTCAGCGCCGCCTCGGTTTTCACCGCGCGCAACGGGATCGCCGCGACCCCGCCCATGCCGATCCGCGCGGCCCGCACCTTGCCGTCCTCGATCTGCACGGCAAAGGCCGCACAGACCGCCGAGATGTCCTGGTCGAAGCGCTTGGAGATTTTCCAGGTGCGGAATTCGGTCCCTGCCCCGGGCAGCGGAACATTCACATGCGCGACGAATTCACCCGGCGCGAGCGCGGTTTCGCGGTAGCCGGGATAGAACTCTTCGAGCGCCATGTCGCGCCGCCGGCTGCCGCGCCGCAGCGTGACCGTCGCGCCGAGCGCGAGCAGCGCCGGCATCGTGTCTCCTATGGGCGAGCCGTTGGCGACATTGCCGGCGAGCGTGCCTGAGTTCCGGATCTGCACGCTCGCGAACCGGCGCAGCAACTCCCCGAGCGAGGGCGAGATGTCGCCAAGCCGCGCCATTGCCTCGGTCAGCCGCACCGCGGCGCCAACCGACAGGACGCCGTCCTTCATCGTGATGGCCGCCAGATCCCGCACGCCACCGGTCGCGACCAGCACATCCAGGTCCTGGTGCTGCTTGGTGACCCACAGCCCGACGTCGGTGCCGCCGGCGAGGATCGTCGCGTCCTTGTGCTTCATCAGCACATCGGCCAGTTCGTCGCTCGTCACGGGGGCGAAATATTTCCGCCGCTGGCCGCTGACGCCGGTCGCCTCCAGCGCCAGCATGGACCGCCGCCTGAGTTTGCGCAGCGCTTCGATGGTTTTCGTCTCGCGTTTGGCGAACCGGTCCTTGCCGGGTGCCGCCACCGCCGCCATCGCGGCGTCGACAATCGGCCGGTAGCCGGTGCAGCGGCAGAGGTTGCCGGCGATCGCGTCGTTGATCGCGGGCCGGGTGTTTTCCCCGCCGTTCCGCACATGCGCGAAGATCGACATGACAAAGCCCGGCGTACAGAAGCCACACTGCGAGCCATGCAGGTCGACCATCGCCTGCTGCACGGGATACAGCCCCTCCGGCGCGTCCGCGAGATCTTCGACCGTGATCAGCTCCTTCCCGTCGAGCCCGGGCAGGAACAGGATGCAGGCGTTGACCGCCCGGTAGCGCAACCGCGCGCCCTCACTTTGCGGGCCAAGCTCGCCCAGCACCACCGTGCAGGCGCCGCAGTCGCCCTCGGCGCAGCCTTCCTTCGTCCCGGTCCGGCGCTCTTCCTCGCGGAGCCATTGCAGCACCGTGCGGTTCGGATCGGCGCCGCGCAGCTCGCGCACCTCGCCGTTCTGGAGAAACCGGATCGCCGCCGCTTTCGCCGCCATCGGATCAGCTCCCCCGGTACGTGCTGTAGGAGAACGGCGTCACCAGCAGCGGCACGTGATAGTGCTCGCCGGCGTCCGGCACCCCGAACCGGATCGGGACCTCGTCGAGAAAAATGACACCGTCGCCCGGCGCCTCGCCGGTTCCGCGAAAATAGTCGCCCGCCTTGAACACGAGTTCATAGGTGCCCTCGGCAAGCTCGCTGCCCTCGAGCAACGGCCCGTCGCAGCGCCCGTCCTCGTTGGTGGAGATCGACTTGAGGAGCCGGCGGTTGTCGCCATCGATCGCGAATAGCTCGACCGCCATGCCCGCCCCCGGCCGGCCCGTCACCGTGTTCAGAACATGCGTCGTCAAACGTCCCACGCGGCAGTCGCTCCTCTGAGTTCGCCAGGCAATATTCTCCCGGGCCAGCGTGCTGCTGTCCAGATATACGTATCCATTTCCCGATTTTTTTGTATACAATTTTGCGTGTCGCACGTTGGGAAGCCCGGGCGGGTGCGACAGCAGACAGGAGTGCAGGATGGCAAAGCGTGCCGCCGTGACAACGTTCGACATTGAAGGCGCCGCGTCCCCGGCGGGCGGGTCCGCCCGCGTTGGCACGCCCAGCGACGAGGCGATCTATCGCGGCATCTACAATGCGATCTTCGAGCATCGCCTGCCACCGGCGACCCGGCTTGCCGAGGATGCGCTGGGTGAAATATTCGGCGTCAGCCGCACGGTCGTCCGGAAGGCCCTGTTCCGGCTTGCCTATGACAAGATCGTCGAAATCCGGCCGAATCGGGGGGCTGCCGTCGCCTCGCCCACGGTTGAAGAAGCCCGGGACGTCTTCGACACCCGCCG
>JAJFFI010000324.1 GCA_021776755.1 Alphaproteobacteria bacterium
TCGCGGAATTTCACATCATGCGAGGTTATCCAGCCGCGCCCGCGCATCGCACTCGACACGCGAAGCTCGCTGACGAGCGGACTTGCTGCGAGATCGGCCGCGATTTCCGTTGCGACTCCGGCCGTATCCGGCGCGGGCGCGCCGCCGGCGGTCGTCGGGGCTGCTGCGGTCGCGACCGTCGCGGGTGCGGCAGGGGAGCTGGCCGGAGCCAGCCGTGAATCATCCGGCATGGGCGTCATCCATCGCGCGGCCGCAAGACTGGCGGCCCTTTGGGGGACGGTATCACCCGTGCGTCCGGGTGCAAGCGCGCACCACCAGTACCGTGGCGGCCGCTAGCGGTCGGGAGAAAGGACGATGACGCTGCGGCGCTTGCCCCGCAACGTGATTGGCTGAATCGAGGCGCGCACGATCGGGTTCGCCGCGGTCGCCAGCGGGCAGCCCCCTTCGTCGATATAGACGTTGATATGGTCGGTCAGATTCCACCCGAACTCGACCACCTTGTTGCCCTCCATGAAGACATAGGCGACGCGCTTGTCGTCCTCGAGCCGGCGCGCGATGGTCTGGGTCAGCTTCCACTGGATGCCAAGGCACTTCTCGATCTCTTCAGGCCGCGTCCACGGCTCGAAGAAAAACGCCTTGTCCCAGGCGAACTGGGTCACCTGGTTGAGATCGAATTTGCCGCCGCCGGGTTGATCGAGCGTAATCTGGATCGTGGCCTTGAGCGCCTTCGGAAATCTCGAGAAGGGCCCGTTGAGCTTGATGTAGAACAACGCAAACAGCACCACGCAGACCAGCAGCATCGCAATGGCGGCAATCAGGCAGCCAAGGGGCAGTCTGTTCTTGGGAAGCGATATCCGGAAAGCCATAGGGAGAAGACTAGCGCGGAGCGGATGCCGGCGCTAATCCAGGTTGTGCTCGATGCGCCGGGTGTCGGGGCTCGCGAGGAAATCCAGGACCTGACCCGCATCCCATTGCTGACCGCCGAAGGTGGTGAACCCGCTGCGGTTGAGCGCGGTGGCGAGATCTTCTGCCCGCTCCACGCCGGACATGCGCAGCGTCCGGATTTCGAGCAACGCCTGCTCGGTAAACGCCTCGGCGCTCTCGACCGTCAATCGGCGGCTCTCTGTCATGGAAGCTCCCCTGCCCCGGACCAGATGTGAGAAATCTGATCGATATACATTCCCGTCCGCGATTTGGACGCCAGCCTCGGCCGCCGGTCAAGAAAAAGCGGTCACTGGCGAGGACGCCCTTGTGGAAAGACGGGGCAAACACTCGGGCCTGCCAGCAGAGGCAACGCCCGGACAGGCACACTGGCGAAGCTTCAGCGCGGATAGCGAAGCAGGCGGATTCGCCCGGATATCAGCGAATTGCGCGAAATTTGGTTCTGATGATTTGGAGGAAAAAGAAGTGCGGCCAGTGCCGCGCGTGTGTCGCGGCGGCCGCTGGCCGCAAGTCCGAATGATACATCACCCATACCTCCCCCCGGCATAGATGAGGACGGTTCTGCGCCGCCCGCTCAAGCCGGGACCCCTGATCACCGGCCTTGTTTGCAGACGAATACTAGAAGTGGGCCAACGGCTTGGGCAAGGAAGCGCTGAAGGCGGACGAGGACTCGGCAAAAGGGTGTTGCCAATCTGCCACCGGGCCTGACGCGATTGGGTCCCTAACGTCCCATGAATTTGTCACGTCGGGAGAGCCACCAGCTGTACTGCTCTGGCCAGGTTTCGTAGTGATCGGCGATGCCCAGCGACTTTGCAGCGTGGCGCGGCCAGAACGGATTCCAGAGCGCTTCGCGGGCAATCGCAATCAGATCGGTCTCCCCCGCCATCAGGATTTCCTCGGCGTGGGCCGCTTCGAGTATGAGGCCGACAGCCATCGTGGCAATCCCGGCCTGCGCGCGGACGGCCGCCGCGAACGGCACCTGGAAGCCCTCGGTGCGCGGAATGCGGGCTGCGGTCGCCCCTCCCCCGATGCCGCCCGAGGAACAGTCGATGACATCGATGCCAACCTCCTTGAGGGCTGACGCAAGGGCCACCGAGTCCTCGATCTGCCAGCCGCCCTCCTCCAGCCCGTCAACCGCTGAAATGCGAAAGAACAGCGGCTTGTCTTCAGGCCAGGCCGCCCGCACGGCTTCGGCGACCTCAAGCGGATACCGCATCCGGTTTTCGAGGGCGCCGCCATAGTCGTCGGTGCGGGTGTTGGACACCGGCGACAGGAAACTGTGGAGCAGATAGCCATGCGCGCCATGGATTTCGAGCACGTCGATGCCGATGGCGTCCGAGCGCCGGGCTGCCGCGACGAAAGCATCGCGAATTTCATCCATGCCGGCGCGATCAAGCTCGGCGGGCATCAGCCAGCCGTCCGCCATGGCCAGCGGGCTCGGGGCCACGACGGGCCACTGTTCCTCGCCCCGGGCGGCGTCGGTCTCGTCGAGCGGGCCGTTGCCGTGCCAGGGCCGCTGGCTCGCCGCCTTGCGGCCGGCATGCGCAATCTGGATCCCGGCAACGGAGCCCTGCGATTCCAGGAAATCGACGATCGGGCGGAGCCGTTCGGCATGGTCATCGCTCCAGATGCCAAGGTCGCCATGGGTGATGCGGCCTTCGGGAACAACGGCGGAGGCCTCGAAGAACACGCAACCTGCCCCGCCCAGCGCAAACTTGGCGAGATGGGCAAAATGCCAGTCGGTCGGGAAGCCGTCCTCGGCCGTGTACTGGCACATCGGCGAGATCACGATCCGGTTGGGCAAGGTCACGCCGCGCAGTGTCAGCGGCTCGAAGAGGCGGGGAGATGCGGTCATAGGGGCCGGGTTCTGTTCGGTTGGGCGGGGTCGCGAGGTTGGGCCGGACGCATCACGCGTCAAGTGATGCGCCGTCGCGGCGGCGGATCATGGCGGCGAGATCGTCGGGGATCGGCCGCGATTTGTGGTCGGACTGGTCGGTGTAGACCCAGACGAGCTCGCCCGCGGTCAGCACATCCGCTTTGCCGGCGTGGGTGATCGCGGTGCGAAAGGTCATCGACGAGCGGCCGATGCGGGCGACCCGCACATGGACCTCGATCTCCTCGTCGACCCGGGCGGGGGCGGCATATTCGAAGAGCGTTTTCACGAGGTGAAAATCGATGCCCGTCGTGCCGGCATGGCTGATGTAGTCGAAACCGATGGCGCGGAGATACTCGGTAATCGCGACATCCGCATAGGTCGCGTAATGCGCAAAGAACACGACGCCCTGGGCATCGACCTCGGAATAGCGGACGCGCAACGGACAGGCGAAGTGGAAATCGTCGAGATTGGTCGTGAGGCGGTCTGACATGAAGCTCCCCGATGGCTGCGCGGGGATGTAGCATGGGGCGAGACCTTGAGGAAGATCGGCGGGCGAGAAGCGGGATGCAACTGACCGAAGACCAGCGGATGATCCGCGACACGGTGCGCGCTTTTGCCCGGGACGAACTCGCGCCGATGGCGGCCGACGCCGACCGGACCCGGACGTTCCCGAAAGAGGCCGTGCGCCGGATGGGCGAGCTCGGCCTGATGGGGATGACCGTGGCACCCGAATGGGGCGGGGCCGGTGCGGACACGGTGTCGCTGACGCTGGCGGTCGAGGAACTCGCCATGGCGGACGCAACCTCCGCCGTCATCATGAGCACGCAAAACTCGCTGGTCTGTGGCCTAATCGACCGGTTCGGCGCGGACGTCCAGAAGGAACGCTGGCTGAAGCCGCTCGCCGCGGGCGAGCTGCTGGGATGCTTTTGCGTGAGCGAGCCCGCTGCCGGATCCGACCCCACGGCGATGCAGACCCGGGCGGAACTGAACGGCGATCACTACGAAATAACCGGGGTAAAACAATTCATTACCTCCGGGGCAGCAGCGAACGTGGCGCTGGTGTTCGCGAAGACCGATCCGGCGGCAGGTGCGAAAGGCATCTCGGCGTTCATCGTGCCGACGGACTCGCCCGGGTTCCAGGTGGCGCGGACCGAGACCAA
>JAJFFI010000325.1 GCA_021776755.1 Alphaproteobacteria bacterium
TCACGATCTCCTCGGCCAGCCGCGAGAGATGTGCCGCCGTAATCGCGGCGGCGGCGAGAAATTCAAGCGCGAAGTCCCGGTCGGATACCGAATCCATCGAATTCGCGGTCGGCCGGTCAAAGCCAAGGGCCGCGGCCGTCGCCTCCCTGTCGATGGGGAAGGACGTGCCGGCCAGCGCGGCTGCGCCCAGCGGGCATTCATTGAGCCGCGCGCGGGCGTCGGCAAACCGGCCCCGGTCGCGGCCCAGCATTTCGACATAGGCAAGCATGTGATGCCCGAAGGTGACCGGTTGCGCGGTCTGCAGATGGGTAAATCCCGGCATCAGGGTTTCGGCCTCGGCCTCGGCGCGGGCGATGAGGGCCGCCTGCAAGCCGCGCAGCAAACCGTCCGTTTCGTCAAGCCGGTCGCGCACCCAGAGCCGGAAGTCGGTCGCGACCTGGTCGTTCCGGGACCGCGCGGTATGGAGCCGCCCCGCGGGTTTGCCGATCAGCTCCCGGAGCCGCGCCTCGACGTTCATGTGGATGTCCTCGAGGCTCGCATCGAAGGCGAAGCCGCCTGCCTCGATTTCGGCCAGGATGGTGTCGAGCCCGCCCTGGATCGCTGCCTCGTCGTCCGTCCCGATGATGCCTACTGCGGCCAGCATCGCGGCATGCGCCTTGGACCCGGCGATATCCTGGGCGTATAACCGCTTGTCGAAATCGATGGAGGCGTTGATCCGCTGCATCAGTTCGCCCGGCGCGGCATCGAAGCGGCCGCCCCACATCTGATTGGCGGCGCTGCTGTTGCCCGCTGACGATTTTTTCTTGCCGCCGTCACTCATCAAACGCACCCGGTATCAATGCCGCTGACCAGATTGCAGAAACGGTTTTTCCTGAACGCCGCAGCCCTGCTGGTCTCGGTGGCGGTCATCGTGATGGTCATCATCTGGCCCCGCGATGACGCCGGTGATGCCCAGAAATCTGCCGGCAACATGCCGGAATTCAAGGGCGCGATCAAAACCTTTACCGCGCTGAAAGCCCGGCCGCCCGTGCCGGAGGTAGCCTTCACCGGCCCCGAGGGCAAGGCCGTCGACCTGCGCGACTTTGCGGGCCAGGTCGTGTTGCTGAATTTCTGGGCGACGTGGTGCGCGCCGTGTCTTCGCGAAATGCCATCTCTCGACGCGCTGCAGAGCGATCTCGGCAGCAAGGATTTCCGCGTCGTCGCGGTCTCCGTCGACCGGGGCGGGACGAAAGTCGCGGGCGAGTGGCTCGAAAAACACGGCCTGAAGAACCTGCCGCCCTACACGGACGCCAAGAGCATGCTGTTTCGCGCGCTTGGCGGCCGCGGCATGCCGACGACCTGGCTGATCGGCCGCGACGGCCGCGTCCTCGGCTATCTGGAGGGTGCTGCCGAGTGGGAAAGCCCCGAGGCCAAGACCTTCCTTGAAGCGGTCATCGCCGGCGGTGCGACATGACCGCGCGGCCGGGCAATCCGGGCCACATCTTTCACATGTGCCGGCGTGGCGAATGGGATGCCGCGAAAGAGGGCGGCAGCTACCCGGGCTCGAGCCAGGACCTCGACGACGGCTTCATCCATTTCTCGACCGCGGCCCAGGTCCGCGAGAGTGCGGCCGAACACCGCGCGGGCCAGAAGGGCCTGGTGCTGCTCGAAGTCGACCCGGCCATGCTGGGCAAGTTGCTGAAATGGGAGCCGTCCCGGGGCGGGTTGCTTTTCCCGCATCTCTACGGCCCGCTGCCCGTTGGCGCCGTTGTCGCGGCCCACGCTCTTCCGCTTGGCGAGGACGGCCAGCATGTGTTTCCGGATTTTCTCTAGGATGCGGGCAGGGTCTCCATGACCCGGCTCTTCGATCTCGCCCGCCCGGTCCTCCATGCCTTGCCGCCCGAGGCTGCGCACCGGATGACGGTGGCGGCACTGAAGGCCGGGATCGGCGCGCCGCGCGAACGGGCCCCGGATGATCCTATCCTCTCGAGTGTTGTCTGGAACCGTGCCTTTCTGAACCCCGTCGGACTTGCCGCGGGCTTCGACAAGGACGCCGAGGTTCCGGGCGCCATGCTGCGGTTCGGCTTCGGCTTCGTCGAGGTGGGCAGCATCACGCCGCGCCCGCAGCCGGGCAACCCGAAGCCGCGCCTGTTCCGGCTCGCGCAAGACCGCGCGGTCATCAACCGCATGGGCTTCAACAGCAAGGGTCATGCGCCGGCGATTGCGCGGCTCGAGGGCCGGGATGAGGCGGAAGGTCTCTTGGGCGTCAATCTGGGCGCCAACAAGGACACCGGCGACGTTGCTGCTGACTACGTGACCGGCGTCGAGCGGTTCGCACCCCATGCAGACTATCTCGTCGCCAATGTGTCCTCGCCCAACACGCCGGGCCTCCGCGCAATGCAGCGGCGGGAAGCGCTGGCCGACCTGATCGAGCGGGTCCTTGCTGCCCGCGGTGGTGCGAGCGTGCCGGTGCTGGTGAAGATCGCGCCGGACCTCGATGCCGCGGAACGGGAAGATATAGCGGCGGTCGCGCTGGAAACCGGCATCGACGGGCTGATCGTCTCGAACACCACGGTCGCGCGCCCCGACGGACTGCAAAGTCCGGAGCGGGACGAGACAGGAGGGCTCAGCGGAGCGCCCCTGATGGCGCCCGCGACCGCGTGTCTCGGCGACATCTACAAGCTGACCGGGGGGCGGTTGCCACTGGTGGGGGTCGGCGGCATCGCCTCCGGGACGGATGCCTATGCCAAGATCCGCGCCGGCGCCTCGCTGGTGCAGCTTTATTCGGCC
>JAJFFI010000326.1 GCA_021776755.1 Alphaproteobacteria bacterium
CAACAAGCGGCTGGTGTTCCTCGACAGCGCGGCCTCGGCGCAGAAGCCTTCCCAGGTGATCGACGCCGAGAAGGCGCTTTATGAGACCGAGTACGCGAACATCCACCGGGGCGTCTATTACCTCTCCGAACGCGCAACGATCCTGTTCGAGGAAGCGCGCAAGAAAACCCAGGCGTTCCTGAACGCGGCCGACCCGCACGAGATCGTCTTCACCCGGGGCGGCACCGAGTCGATCAATTTGGTCGCCGAGTCTTACGGGCGCCATGTGCTGCGCGAAGGCGACGAAATTCTGATCACCTATCTCGAGCATCATTCGAACATCGTGCCCTGGCAACTGATCGCCGCCCGCACCGGTGCGATCGTGAAGGGCGTTCCGGTGCTGGACGACGGCAGTCTCGACATGGACGCCTACGACGATCTTCTGAGCGAAAACACAAAGATCGTCGCCTGCACCCATACTTCGAATGCGCTCGGCACCATCCCGCCGGTCCGCGAGATCATCCGCAAGGCCCATGCCGCGGGTGCTGTGGTGCTGCTCGATGGCTGTCAGGCGGCACCCCATCAGGCCGTGGACGTACAGGCGCTCGACGTCGATTTCTATGTCGTCACCGGTCACAAGGTCTACGGGCCCTCGGGCACCGGCGTACTCTACGGCAAGAAGGCGCTCCTCGATGCCATGCCCCCGTACCAGGGCGGCGGCGAGATGATCAAGCGTGTGAAGATCGAAGGCTCGACCTGGGCCGACGTGCCGCACCGTTTCGAAGCCGGAACGCCGAACATCGCCGGCACCATCGCCTTCGGCCACGCCATCGACTACGTGAACGGCCTCGGCCACGACGCGATCGCGGCCCACGAGGCGGCGCTTCTGAACTACGCAACCGATGTGCTGTCCGATATCGACGGTTTGCGCGTCATCGGCACCGCACCGGACAAGGCCTCCATCGTGTCCTTCATGGTCGATGGCGTGCACCCACACGATCTCGGCACCATCCTCGATCAGGAAGGTGTGGCGATCCGCGCCGGGCACCATTGCGCCCAGCCGGTGATGGATCACTTTGGCATCGCTGGCACCGCGCGGGCGTCTTTCGCGATCTACAACGGCACCGACGACGTCGACGCGCTGGCCGCCGCCATCCACAAGGCAAAGGAACTCTTCGGCTGATGAGCGAGTTGCGCGAACTTTACCAGGATATGATCCTCGACCACGGCAAGGCGCCGCGGAATTTCGGGACGCTCGACAATGCCGACCGCGAGGCCCACGGCGACAATCCGCTCTGCGGCGACCGCATCACGGTCTGGCTGCACATGGACGGCGACACGGTCCAGGACATCTCGTTCGAGGGCCAGGGCTGCGCGATTTCCATGGCCTCGTCCTCGATGATGACCGAGATCGTCAAGGGCAAGTCCGAGGACAAGGTGAAGGCGATGTTCGAGAGCTTTCACCACATGATCATGGGCGAGGAGCCGGGCGACGGCACCGAAAAAAATGCCATCGACCCCGATGACATGGACCGCCTGATGGTGCTCGCCGGCGTCAAGCAGTTTCCGATGCGCGTCAAATGCGCGACGCTCGCCTGGCACACGGTCAACGCGGCGCTTGAGGGCAAGGAGGCCATTTCGACCGAAGACGAGGGCGGGATGGAGCAGCGGAAGGTATGAACTTGCGGCCCTCATGCTTCGACAAGCTCAGCATGAGGTGTTTTTTCAGGACCCTTCATCCTGAGCTTGTCGAAGGATGAGACCGGCGATTGGCCAAAGCAGATGACTGACACAGAAACCAAAGTCCCAGACGATCTCGACGAGCGCGTCACCATCGCGATCAAGTCGGTGTACGACCCGGAGATTCCGGTCGACATCTACGAGCTCGGCCTGATCTACGACGTCTCCTACGAGGACGCAGAAACCGGCGGCAAGAAGGCGCTGGTCACCATGACGCTGACAGCACCCGGCTGCCCGGTCGCGGGCGACATGCCGGGCTGGGTCGAAAAAGCAGTCGGTTTTGTCGACGGCATCGACGAGGTCGAGGTGACGCTCACGTTCGACCCGCCCTGGACGCCCGAACTGATGACCGAAGCGGCACGCCTTGAACTCGGCATGTTCTGACTTCATATAATGTGTACGAAACTCTGGTAGATTGAAGACATGATACAGAACCTGATCAACATCACCGACGCGGCGGCGGACCACGTAAAGGCGCTCATGGCGAAAGCCGAGAAGCCTGTGCTGGGTGTGCGCCTTTCGGTGTCCTCCAAGGGCTGCTCGGGCATGGCCTACCAGATGGAATACGCGACCGAGCAAAAGCCCGGCGACGAGATCGTCGAGCACAACGGCGCCAAGGTGTTCGTCGATCCTATGGCCACGATGTTCGTTCTCGGCACCGAGGTAGATTACACCGACGACACCTTCCATTCGGGCTTCACGTTTACGAACCCGAACGAAAAAGGCCGCTGTGGCTGCGGCGAGAGTTTTCACGTCTAGGGGCCTCGCGCCCACTCTACCCCCAACTGTCATTTCGACCGGAGCATTGCGTGAGCAATGCGGCGCGGAGAAATCTGCGTGAAACCGGCCCGGAGATTTC
>JAJFFI010000327.1 GCA_021776755.1 Alphaproteobacteria bacterium
ATACCGAAGGCTTCAAGCACGACGCCAACCGGTACGACCATGTGCAGCTGAGCAAGAACGGCTCGGCCCAGACCAACTACGTCGTGTACAAGACCGCGCACGGCTTCCACACGGTTCCGCTCAGCGGGCGGACCTACGGCACCTGGCAGATCCAGGGCTCGAACGTCTGCATCACCTGGAACGCCGCGCGCAACCAGTATGACGGCTCGGCCAAGAGCGGGTGTTTCCGCATCGAGCGCGTTGCGGGCAGCGAGTTCAGCCAGCCGAACTATCGTGCGACCAACGTCGCCAACGGCCAGTCCTGGGACTTCCGCGTCATCAACTGACGTCTCCCGGCGCCGCACCAAGCGGGCATTTTCGACGCCGCCCGCGCCGCTCCGCTGCTCTCCAGGAGCGCCGGGCTGGCGCGGGCGGCGTTTTTTTGGGTCTGGCGGAGGGCGCCGGGATCCCGCTAACTAATTGTTTCTTAATCGTCCTAGGTCACACTGCGACGGACACGATTCTCTACGCCGCATACTTTTGTGCGCCGTGGATTCAACCCGGTTCCCGACGTGGACTCGACCCATGGCCAGAAATTCGAACACGGCCGTTCAGGATGACGGATACATTCCGTTTGCGACGCGTTTTCGCGCCTGGTGGGAAGGTGTGGACGCAACCACGCTCACGGATGCGAAAAACCGCGAGGCGGTGCGTGGCCAGTCACTGATCGTCGATCGCGGAGATCAGAAGGGACAGACGGCGCAGCCCGGTCTGTCTCCCGATCGGCTGCGGCTCTGGACCGCGCTTTGGGGCGAGGGATACTGCCTGCCTGGCGGCGCCGACATCACCGAGTCGATGCTCCGCCCGCTCAACCTGAAGCCCGCCGACAAGCTGCTTGATCTCAGCGCCGGGCTCGGCGGACCGGCGCGCGCGATGGCAAAACGCTACGAGGTCAAGGTGAGCGGCCTCGAACACCGGGAACCGGTCGCGGAAACCGGCATGGCGTTGTCGCGCGAGGCCGGTGTCGCCGACCAGGTCCCCGTGAACCATTACAATCCGCTGACGTTCGATCTGATTGGCGAAAAATTCGACTGCGTCATCGCCCGCGAGCTCTTTTTCCAGGTCCGCGACAAGGAGATATTTCTCCGCAAGGCGATGCGCGCCACTGATGAAGGCGGGCACTTCTGCTTCACGGACTACGCGCTCAACGACTATGAGATGTCGGATCCGGACCTCGCGGCCTGGGCGGCGGCAGAACACACGCCGCCGCAGACCTGGACGCTCAAACGCTACAAGCAGGTGCTGGACGACCTCGATGCCAATGTGCAGACCTTTGCCGACATCACCGACACATATTGCGAACTTGCCAAGGGCGCATGGGCCGGCTTCACCGAAGCCCTGCCGCGCCAGCAAATCACGCAGGAGTTTGCCGACTGGATGCTGAAAGACGGCGAGGTCTGGCTCAAGCGCACCCGCGCGATGGAGGCGGGCAAGCTCCGGGTTATCCGCGTCCATCTCGAGCGCAAGGGCATCAGCCTGATGTCTGACTGGTAGGTCGGCCCGGGTCCGGCGTCAGGTCGTGTTGCCCTTCCGCAGGCGCTCGCGTTCGCGCTTGCGCAGCTCTTCCAGCTCCTTCAAGCGCTCTTTCTCGATCTCTTCCTCGTAATCCTTGCGCCGCTGGAGCTCGTCGTCAGTCGCTTCGGGCAGGCGGCAGCGGGTGCGTTTGGTCACCACACACTCGAGCCGTGAGTCGAGCACCTTGAGGCCACCGACCTCTGGCGCGAGCTTGCGCGTGATCTGCTCGCAGAGCTTGATCGCGTGCCCTTCGCTCCGCTTCATCGTCGTGGTTCGGCTGATGCCGCGGACCTGTGAAAAGTCGAGTTCGACGAGTTTCTCGCAGCGCGTCCAGATGCGCGTTTTCTCGTCGTAACAGTCCTCGGTGTATTTCTTGCGGAACACCGGCTGCTTGGGCCGCGCCATCGCGGTCGCGAGATCATCGAGATCGGGAATGTTAGACGTCCCGCGCCGGAACAGTGCGAGGTCGACATCGCCGGCCACGGGCTGGCCCGACGGCATGATGTGCGCGATGAACTGCTTTTTCGGATCCCAGTCATGATTGAACTTGCAGATGTTGTCCTCGAGCGCCATGTCGAACCCGCGCGACGTGGTCGCGGAGCCAACCATCCGCGAGCCGCTCTGCGATGAGGTGCCGCATCCGACCGCGAGGAATGCCAGGGCAAGCGCGAAGGGCAGCACCGGGAGCGTCGAGGACTTGAACATGAGCCGGGCGTCTTTCTGTTCGATCGGGTCTGGGAGACGGGTCGCGGGGTGAGCGTCAGTCCCGCGCGCGTTTATCGAGAACGCGCCAGCCGAAAACGACCGCCGCGACCGCGAGCAGGATCTTGAGCCCGGCGCCCGGCAGGAACGGCAGAACCCCGGCCGCGAAGGCTTTCTCGGCGCCGATCAGCGTCTGCAGCCAGGTATAGCCGAGCGCGAAGATCGCGAGCGTTGCGAGCGTCATCGCGACCAGCATGCCAAGCCAGCTCCGGCCCCAGCCTTTTTCTGCAGCCCACCCGACAATCGCGGCCGCGACCACGAAACCGACGAGATAACCGCCGGTTGGGCCCATCATGTAGACAAGGCCAATCCCTTTCTCGGGCGTACCTGCGAAGACCGGCAGGTGCATCGCGCCCTCGACCAGATAGAGCATGACCGTTGCAATCCCGAGCCTCATGCCGAGCGCTGCGCCGAGGAACAGCACCGCGAAAGTCTGCATCGTCATCGGCACCGGCCAGAACGGCACATTGACCTTGGCCGAGAGTGTCAGCAGGACGCTGCCGGCGACGACCAGCAGGATGTCGCGGATCAGCGCGCCACTGCCGGTCTGCGGCAGGGCCGCGGCTGCCATCGTTGGATGCTGAGAGGTCGTGGTCGTCATGGCTCGGTTCCCTGGAACAGTTCTCTTGATCGGATCTCTTGATCGGCCTTCTTGGTCAGAATGGGCGTGTGCCGGAGTTTGCCGGACCTGCGCCATCTGCTATCGAAAGCGGGTATAACGCGGCGGACCATAGTCCGAGACGGCGGCATCGTCAAAGCTCCAGTAAGGGGCGTCGGTGGGCGAGGGAAGGCTTCTACAAATGACATCGGCAGACCCAGCGAATTCAACGCTTCCCGCCGGATTGGCCGGCGAAATCGAATTGCTTTCGACGGGTGAAATGTATGCCGCCGACGCCGCTGCAACGGAGGGCGGCGTATCCGGTCTCGAGTTGATGGAGGCGGCAGGTCAGGCGGTCTTGCGCGAGATCAGGCGCCGGATGCCCCCCGGCACGGCGGCGATTCTCTGCGGACCCGGGAACAACGGGGGCGACGGCTTCGTCGCCGCGCGCCTGCTGCGGGCGCAGGGCTGGACGGTCCGGCTCGGCCTGCTCGGCGGTCTCGACCGGCTGAAAGGCGATGCCGCGGCCAACGCCCGGCGCTGGACGGGTGAGTGTTCAGGCGCGGTCGAGGCACTTGCGCCGAAGCTCGTCGAAGGCGCGGATGTGGTTGTCGATGCGCTTTTCGGCGCCGGACTGACCCGGCCGCTTGGCGGCGTCGCGCGCGAAACTGTTTCGGCAATCAACGGCGGGCCGGGCCGGGCCGCCCTCGTCGTGGCGGTCGATGTGCCGAGCGGCATCTCCGGCGACAGCGGCGAAGTGCTCGGTGAGACCGCGGTGCAGGCCGATCTGACGGTTACGTTCTTCCGTAAGAAACCCGGCCACCTGCTGTTGCCCGGGCGGCTCAACTGCGGCGCGACGGCGGTCGCCGACATCGGCATCCCGGCGTCAGTGCTCGACGCCATCGGCCCGGCCACGGCCGAGAACTTGCCGGAGCTCTGGCGCGCGCGTTTTCCGGTGCCATTGCTCTCCGACCACAAATACAGCCGCGGCCACGCGGTGATCTCCGGGGGCGGATTCGCGCCTGGACAGTCGACGGGGGCGGCCCGGCTCGCGGCGCGGGCGGCGGCCCGGATCGGAGCCGGGCTCGTCACCGTCACGTCGCCTGCCGGGGCGATGGCTATCCACGCATCCGGCCTCGCGTGTCTGCTCTTGCGCGAGGTGGGCGACGCCAGCGAATTTGCCGGTGAGCTGGAAGATGCCCGCCGCAACGCGGTGCTGATCGGCCCTGGCAACGGCGTCGTGCCCGATACCCGCGCTCGCGTCGTTGCCGCGCTCTCGACCGGCAAGGCGGTCGTGCTCGATGCCGATGCGCTCAGCGTCTTTGCCGATGATCGTGATGCGCTTTTTGCGGCCATTCATGCATCCGGCGGCCCGACCGTGCTGACACCCCACGATGGCGAATACGCGCGGCTCTTCGATCACAAAGGCGACCGGCTGTCGCGCGCCCGGGCCGCGGCGCGGGACAGCGGCGCCGTGGTCGTGCTCAAGGGCGCCGATACCGTTGTTGCCGCGCCGGGCGGGAACGCCGCCATCGCGGCCAACGCGCCGGCGGATCTTGCGACCGCCGGGTCTGGCGATGTGCTGGCGGGCATGATCACGGGGCTGCTCGCCCAGCGCATGGAGGCCTTCGATGCAGCGGCTGCCGCGGTTTGGATGCACGGCGAATGCGGGCGGGTGGCGGGCGCCGGACTGGTTGCCGATGACCTCCCCGAGGCGATCCCGGCGATTTTGGCCGCCCTTCGCACAAATGTCCTGGCCGGACTTCGTTCGGGTTAACCAAAATTCCGAATATTCCGGCCTACCGCATTGAAACTCTTGCACCCCGCGCCGGTTCGGGTAGAATCACTCCGATGTCGTCAGGCGGGACGTCCAGGGGTGGACGTCGCAGCCGCAGTCCGGCGACAGGCAATTGGGGGGCGTACACGATGGCGATCGACGGCAGGGCCATGACCTGTCTTTTCCGTGTCAGTGGAGATGCGATCGATTACGTGCGCCCGGGCTCCGCCTTCAAGCGCATCCGCGGCGACCGCATCACGGAAACCGCGGAGATTTTTGCGGTTTATTCGGATTCCTCCGCTATCCCGCATTTCCGCTTCAATGTCGTGACCGAATGCAAGTTTCAGCCGACCGAGCGCCATGGCCCCAGGGTGCTGGCCGCCCGCGCCTTTTTCGAGCAGTACCGCGAGCGCGTAATGGAACTGCCTCAACCAACCATGTAGGCACAGGCCCCGAAAAAATATCCGGGTTTCAGCGCTGCAACAGTCCCGTGGCCCTGCCAACGGCGCCCGCTTTCTGCTACATCCCCCGGCCATGAAAGCGAGCACGCCCGATTCCTTCCTCGACCGCACCATGGCGCAACTTCGCCGGGCCTGGGAGGACTATGCGCCGACTGTAATCGGCGGGCGGGAAGGGCCGCGGCCGGAATTGCCGAAGGATGATGCCAACCGCCTGAAATCCCAGATGCAGGACTGCCTGCAGGGCACCGGCGGCGAGGTTACGGCACGGACGCGGG
>JAJFFI010000328.1 GCA_021776755.1 Alphaproteobacteria bacterium
CGCCGCTTCGTTCGCCTCCGGGTTGTTGACGTAGCCCGCAAGGATCGTCGGCCCGTTGATCTCAAGTTCGCCTTCGGCATCGTTGCCGAGGACCGAGCCATCCGGCGCCGTGATGCGCGCCTCGACGCCGTCGATGCACACGCCGGTGCTGCGGTGGCGGATTTCCGGCGGAGACTCTTTCGTCGTCTGCATGACGAGGATCACCTCGGTCATGCCGAAGAGCTGGCCCGCGCGCCCGCCGTCAAGGCGCTCTTCCATCGCGGCCGCGACCTTGGGCGGGCAGACCGAGCCCGCGATCACGACCTCGCGGACCGAGGAGAGATCGGCCCCGTCCAGCAGGCCCGCCTTGATGGTGGCGGCGATATGGGCAGGCGCGCAGAACACCACCGTCGGCTTGTGATCGACCAGCCGCTCGGCGAAATTCTCCGGCGTGAACAGCGGCATCAGCAGATTGCACGCCCCCACCGTCAGCGTCGCGTTGACGCAGCAGAGGCCGAAGACATGGGTGAAGGGCGGGCCGGTCAGCACCATGTCGTCCGCGGTCATGTCGATGGTCGGCGAATAGATGCGCCCGTCGCAGGTGAAGGATTCGTGGGTCCGCATCACGCCCTTCGGCGCGGCCGAAGTGCCGGATGTGAAACACAGCAGGCAGAAATCAACGGGGCGCGGCGGGTCTGCAATCTCGGCGTCACCGCCTTCGGCAACGAGCTTCGGCAACGACAGCATGCCCTCGGGCGGCGTGTCGGACGCGACCAGGATGTGCTCCAGCGACGCGATGCGGCCGCGCAGGTCGGCCATCGTCGCGGGCGCATCGTGGTTCGGCATCGGCGCCGTGCAGATCACCGCCTTGGCGTCGCCATGGCGCAGCAGCGGCTCCATCTCGTTGGCGCGGTAGGGCATGTGCATCGTACACAGCACACCCCCCATCATGGTCACGCCGAAAAGCGAAATCAGATACTCGGGCGTATTCGGCATCTGGATGCCGATCACGTCCTGACGCTTGAGCCCGAGTTCGAGCAGGCTGTTTGCGAATCTCCGCGCGGCGGCGTGGACCTCGGCGTAACTCATCGTGACATCGGGCGTCTTGATGAAGGGCGCGTCCGGCGTCTTTTCCACCCAGGCCTGCAAAACCTCGGGAAGCGTCGTGTCGTTCCAGTAGCCGGCATCCCGATACTGCTTGCGGGTGGCTTCGCTGTAGCGTGGAGCCTTATCGACGGCAGCCATGCGCCTCTCCTCTCTGCCGGGGCCGCCGCATGCGGGCCGGGCCTTGTTCTTTCCGGTTCGAATTATAATTGACGTATGATGCGGTATCCACCGGGCGCCTCCCGCGGCCGGATCGCCCGGAAGCCCGTTCACAGGAACGCACATGAGTTCGACCGCCAAGCAAGACGCTTTGCCGCGCACGCGAAAGCCCGCGGGCCGGCCGAAGGGCACCGGCACCCAGCGGGTCTACGAGAAGGTCCGCGAGAATATCCTGCAGCTTGTCCTCTCGCCGGGCGCGGACATAGACGAGTCCTCGCTGGAGCGCGAATACGGTGTGTCGCGCACGCCGGTTCGCGAAGCGCTGATCCGGCTTGCGTCCGAAGGTCTGATCACGCTGCTGCCCAACAAGGGCGCACGGGTCGCCCCTCTCGACATGACCGACATCACCCAGATGTTCGAAGCCCTTGAGCTTGCCTCGCGGGCGACCCTGCGATGGTGTGCCGAGCGGCGGAGCGAGGACGAAGTCGAGACGATCGCGGCGCTCTCGGACGCCTTCACCGCGGCGGCGCAGGCGGAGGACTTCGGGCGCATGGGCGAACTCAATCACGAGTTTCATGCCGCAATCGGGCGCGCGTGCGGCAACCGCAACATTGCCGAGCTCTACGAGAGCCAGCTTGCCAACAGTCTGCGGCTTGCGCGGCTCGCGTTCGCCGAGGCCCCGGCCGACCGCGAGGACCAGGCGAAGTATTACGCCGAGATCATCCGCCAGCATGAAGACATGGTCACAGCCATCCGCGCCCGCGACGCCGAAGCGGCCGACCAGCTCGCCCGCAAACATCTGGCGCTGTTCCGCGCCCGCATGATGAAATACCTCGCCCGGAGCGGCGCCGGCGACATCGCGTTCGACTGACACGTCTGCGGACAGGGACTCACCTGCGCTGTCATTTTGTGACGGACAGGGTTCATTCGGTCGCCAATGCATCACTCGGCAGCTGCCTTGTAGTGCGCGGCCAGATAGGCGGCGGTGAACTTGCCGCTCGTGCGGTCGCGGGCGAGATCGTCCGCCGCCCGTTCGGCGGGCTTGCCGTAGCCGCCGGCGCCCGGCGTCTCGACGGCAATTGTGTCTCCGGCCGAAACGGGAATATCGAGGGGCTTATTGGCGAGCTTGGTCTCGGTCCCGTCCGGCGCGATATGCCGGAAGCGACCAACCGCCCCCTCGCCGCCCCCGAAAATGCCCCACGGCTTGTGGCTGAAGCGTTCGCCGGCACCACTGAACTTGCAGTCGTGATCGACCGGGGAAATCACCCGCCGCAGCCCCATGCCGCCCCGGTACTTGCCGGCGCCGCCCGAGTCCTCGACCAGCGCGTAGCGCTCGACGCGGAGCGGATATTCGGTCTCGATCGCCTCGACGGGCAGGTTCGACGTGTTGGTGATGTGGACTTGCACGCCGTCGCGGCCGTCCTTGGCGACGCGTCCGCCGAAGCCGCCGCCGAGCGTCTCCAGATAGACATAGTGCTTGCCGTTGCGCGGGTCCTTGCCGGAGAAGACCGCCGTCGTGTTGGCACCGTTCGCGGCCCCCACCGCGGCCTCCGGCACGGCTGGCGCGAGGGCACCGATGGCGACATCGATGATGCGCTGGCAGGTATTGGCCCGCGCCGCAACCGGGGCGGGGAATGCCGCGTTGAGCAACGATGCTTCGGGAACGATCATCGTCGGCAGATCGAGGACACCCTGATTGTTCGGCACGTCCGGGTCGAGCAGGGCTTTGAGCGAATAGCAAACGCTCGCCAGCGTCGCGTTCGGCGTGACGTTGATGTTGCCCCGGACCTGGGGGGCTGTGCCAGTGAAGTCGAAAGTGATCGCCTCGCCCTTCACCGTGATCTTGAGCTTGATCGGGATGTCGGTGGTGCCGAGCCCGTCGTCGTCCATCACGTCCTCGAACGTGTAGGTGCCGTCGGGCAGCGACGCGATTGCCTCGCGCATCCGCATGGCGGTGCGCTCGATGATGTCGGCAAAGGCGGCATTGAGCAGCGCGGGGCCATGATGGTCGAGCACCTCGCCGATGCGCCGGGCGCCGAGCCGGCAGGCCGCGACCTGGGCGAAATAGTCGCCGCGGCGTTCCTCGGGCACACGCACGTTGAGGAGGACGAGGTCGAACAGATCCTCCTGCAATTCGCCCTCGCGGAACATGCGGACGACCGGAATGCGGAGGCCCTCCTGGTAAATCTCCGACATGCCGCCCGCCATCGATCCCGGCGCCATGCCGCCGATGTCGGCGTGGTGCGCGATGTTGCACATGAAGCAGACGAGCTTGCCGTCATGGAAGACCGGCATCGCCATGTTGACGTCCGGCAGATGAGTGCCGCCGGCCACATGCGGGTCGTTGGCGATAAAGATGTCGCCCTCGTGGATGTCGTCGCCGAATTTCTCGAGCAGGCAGCGCATCAGACCGGTCATCGACGCGATGTGCACCGGCAGGCTCATGGCGGCCTGAACGGCGAGCCGCCCGTCGGCCGCGACGATGGCGGTCGAATGATCACGCCGCTCCTTGATGTTGGTCGAATACGCGCTTTTCATCAGCGCGATGAAGGTCTCGTCGGCGATCGATTTCAGACCGTTGAAGATGATCTCCAATGTTATGGGATCGGGGGTGATTGGATCGGGCGTCGTTGAGTCAGGGGCGGCGGATTTCCGGTTCATAGGTCGACCTCGATCAGAAGGTTGAGCGCGTCGTCGACGCGGAGTGTGTCGCCGGGGTGCAGCACGGTCGTCGCGTCGAGTTGTTGGATGATAGCGGGCCCTACCACCGAGAAGCC
>JAJFFI010000329.1 GCA_021776755.1 Alphaproteobacteria bacterium
TACTCGCGCTCCTGATGCATGCGGATGGTGCCGTACATGTTGTTGTTGATCACCAGTATGACCGGTGCCAGATCGTACTGCATCGCGGTTGCGAGTTCCTGGCCGGACATCAGGAAGTCGCCGTCGCCGGTGAACCCGATGACCGGGCGCTTCGGATGGCGGGCCTTGGCGGCCACCGCCGCCGGCACGCCGTAGCCCATCGCGCCGCTGGTCGCGGCAAGCTGCGTCGGAAAGCTGCGGTAGGCGTAGAACCGGTGCACCCAGCCCGAGAAATTGCCGGCGCCGTTGGTCAGGATGGCCTCGGCGGGCAGCCGGTCGCGGAGCCAGGCGACGACCTGGCCCATGTCGAGGTTGCCTGGCGGTGCTTCGTATTTGAGGTTGTCGAGCACGTCCTTGTGGGCCTGGGTGGTCCAGTCGTCCCACGCGCTGTGATCGACCGGCTCCATCGCAGCGAGCGCTGCGCACATTTCGGGCATCGCCGCGTTGATCGGGAGCGCTGCCTGATAGACCCGGCCAAGCTCCTCGTTGCCCGGGTGAATGTGGATCAGCGTCTGCGCCGGCACCGGCGGCTCGATCAGGGTGTAGCCGCCCGTGGTCATCTCGCCGAGCCGCGGCCCGATTGCGAGGATCAGGTCGGCGTCCTTCACGCGCCGGGCGAGCTTCGGCGCGATGCCGATTCCGACGTCGCCGGCATAGTTCGGATGCGTGTTGTCGATTCGGTCCTGGCAGCGGAAGGATGCGCCCACCGGCAGGTTGTTGGCTTCGGCGAATTTCAGGAGATCGGCGCAGGCGGCTTCCGTCCAGCCGCCACCGCCGACGATCGCGAACGGCGCTTTCGCATTCGCCAGCATCGCCCGGAGACGCCCGAGGTCGTCGGCCCCCGGATGCGCGTGGACCGGGACATAGGGCCCCGTGTCGGCGACCGCGGCTTCCGCCGTCAGCATGTCTTCGGGCAGGGCGATCACCACCGGACCGGGGCGTCCCGAAACCGCGGTCGTGAAGGCGCGCGCCATGATCTCGGGAATGCGGGCCGGGTCGTTGATCTTGACCGCCCATTTGGCGAGCGGCGCGAACATCGCCTCGAAGTCGACTTCCTGGAAGGCCTCCCGGCCGACCTGGCCGCGGGCGACATCGCCGATGAAGAGGATCATCGGGGTCGAATCCTGCATCGCCGTATGCACCCCGATCGAGGCGTTGGTGGCACCCGGGCCCCGGGTCACCATGCAGATGCCGGGCCGTCCGGTCATCTTGCCGTCGGCGTCCGCCATGTTGGCGGCCCCGCCTTCCTGCCGGCAGATGTAGAGTTCGATCTCGTCCTGCACGTCATAAAGCGCGTCCAGCACGGCGAGATAGCTCTCGCCGGGCACGCAATAGACCTTGTCGGCGCCGTGGACGCGAAGCGCGTCGACGAGGATTTGTCCACCGGTGCGGGAGGCGGGAGCTTTGGCCATGGCGGGTCTGTCTGTCATCCGGGTTGCGGGCGGGTTGCGGGACGTCTCGACCGACCATATACCCGCGCAAGGTGAACGGGTCGAGGCGCAAGCGGATATGGCATCCCTTCCAACGTTCAAGAGTATCGAGGCTGCGGCCGCCCGCATCGGAGAATACGTGGTGCGGACACCGTTGCTGGAGTCGCCGGCGCTGAACGCGCGGGCCGGCCGGCGGGTGCTGGTCAAGGCCGAGTGTCTGCAGGTCACGGGCGCGTTCAAGGCGCGGGGCGCGTTCAACCGGCTGCTGCAACTGTCCGACGCCGAGCGCGAACGCGGTGTCGTCGCCTGTTCGTCAGGCAATCACGCCCAGGCGGTGGCCTTTGCCGCAAGCCGGATCGGCACGTCGGCGCGGATCGTGATGCCGTCGGACGCGCCGGCCATCAAGCTCGAGCGCACCCGGGCGTGGGGCGCCGATGTTGTGCTCTATGACCGCACCGGCGAGGACCGTGAGGCCATCATGCGCGGCATTGCCGGGGATGAGGGCCGGGTGATGGTGCCGCCCTTCGACGACCCGGACATTCTGGCGGGGCAGGGCACCGCTGCGCTCGAGCTTTTCGCCGAGGCCGCCGCGCGGGCGATCGCCATTGAGGCGCTCATCGTGCCGACGTCCGGCGGAGGACTCTCGGGAGGTTCGGCGCTTGCCGCCCACAGCCTCAGCCCGGCGACGTCGGTGTTCACCGCCGAGCCTGCCGGATTCGACGACATGGCCCGCTCGCTCGAGGCCGGCGAACGGCAGACGAACGCGCCGGGCGCGTCGTCGTTCTGCGATGCCCTGCAGACCCCGACGCCCGGCGAGATCACCTTCCCGGTGTTGCAGGCCCATGCCCGGGGCGGGGTTTCGGTGACCGACGCCGAGGTTGGTGCCGCGATGCGCGCGGCCTTTGCCGATCTCAAGCTCGTGGTCGAGCCCGGCGGGGCGGTCGGGCTCGCTGCGGTGCTGTCCGGCAAGCTTCCGGCAACGGACGGCGTCGTCACGGTGATTGTCTCGGGAGGCAATGTCGACCCTGCCCTGTTCGCGCGGGTCATCGGGCAGGCCGACGAGCCGGGCGCGTAACGCAAGCGTGACGTCCCGGGCATGCTATTCGGTTGCAACACCGGGGCTTTCCCGCAAGGATACCGCAATCGCATCTCTGGCGCGCAAAGGCCTGGAGGCCTGAATGGCAGACCCGTCCCCGGACCCGAAATCGAACAAGCCGGCTCCTGAAAAACCCGGTTCCGTCCCGGGCGAGGGCCCTGAGAAACTTGCGGCCGAAACGCCGAAGTCCGGGTCCCAGGGCGACGTAGCGATGCCGTGGCTCAAGTCCTATCCGGAGGGCCTCAGGTGGGATACCGAGATTCCCGCCGAGCCGCTCTATGCGCTGCTCGACCACGGAGTCGAGCACTACCCGAACCACACCGCCCTCGACTTCATGGGCAAGACCTACAGCTACACCGAGGTCGCGGCGCTGGTGACCAAGGCTGCGCGCGGGCTGCAGGACCTCGGTATCAAGAAGGGCGTCCACGTCGGATTGTTCCTGCCCAACTGTCCCTACTTCCCGGTGTTCTATTATGCCGTTCTGCGGATCGGCGGTACGGTCGTGAACGTGAACCCGCTCTATGCCGACAAGGAATTGCGGCACATGATCGAGGACGCCGAGATCGACATCATGGTCACGCTCGACCTGAAGGCGGTTTACGACAAGCTCGGGGCGCTGCTGGAGGAGACCCGGCTGAAGCAGATCATCGTCTGCAAAATGGCCGACATCCTGCCGTTTCCGAAGAACTTGCTGTTCCCCGTGGTCAAGCGCGGAGAGATCGCCGATATCCCCAACGACGCGGCGCATGTGAAATACGACGACATCGTCGACAACGACGGCACCTTCAAGGCCGCGGCGATCGATCCCGCCAAGGACATCGCGCTGCTGCAGTACACCGGCGGCACCACGGGCGTGCCGAAGGGCGCGATGCTGACCCACAAGAACGTCTACACCAACTGCATCCAGTGCCGGCTCTGGTTCGAGCACATCAAGGACGGCGAGGAGACGACGCTCGCGGTGCTGCCGTTCTTCCACGTCTTCGCGATGACGACGATCATGAACTTCGGGCTCTACACCGGCGCCCGCATCGTGATGATGCCGCGGTACGACCGCGAGGAGATGCTCGGCCTGATCGCGTCCAAGAAGGCGACTTCGTTCAACGCCGTGCCGACGCTCTACACCGCGATCAACAACAGTGACGATCTCGACAAATACGACCTCTCCTCGCTGCGCTACTGCATCTCGGGCGGGGCGGCATTGCCGGTCGAAGTGAAGAAGAAATTCGAGGAACTCACGGGCTCGACCCTGGTCGAAGGCTACGGGCTGTCCGAGGCCTCGCCGGTCGTCTGCTCGAACCCGCCGTCCGGCATCAACAAGCCGGGCTCGATCGGCATGCCCTATCCGCAGACCTCGGTCGAGATCGTGTCGATCGACGACGGCAAG
>JAJFFI010000330.1 GCA_021776755.1 Alphaproteobacteria bacterium
CCTCCGAGCCCGAGTTGGTGAAGAAGACATGGTCGAGATCGCCGGGCGCCATGGTGGCCAGCCGGGCGGCGAAATCGAAGGCCATCGGGTGACCGGTCTGGACCGCCGGCGCGTAATCCAGCTCCGCCGCCTGTTTCTGCAGGGCTGCCGTGATCTTCGGATGGCAGTGGCCGGCAGCCGAACACCAGAGCCCGGCGGTGCCGTCGAGGATCTGGCGGCCCTCGTCGGTGGTGTAGTGCATGCCCTTGGCCGAGACGATCATCCGCGGCGCGGACTTGAACTGCCGGTTCGCGGTGTACGGCATCCAGAACGGCTCGAGCCAGTTGGTCGAGCGGCCCGTGGATTGGCTTGCACTGCGCTTTTCGAGATCGCTGGCCATGTCGGAACTCCGGAGTCTGAGGTGCCGCCAGACTACGCTTCACGGCAAATTTGACAATCCGTTTTCTGCTTGACAGTGAAGGTGTTGAAAACATTGAAAAATGAGGGAGGATTGTTCAGTATATTTGACACATCCACATCGTCATTTCGACCGCAGGGAGAAATCCTGTCAGCAGCGGCAAGACTGTCGGGAGTTGAAGCAGGATTTCTCCTCCGCTTCGCGTCGTCGAAATGACGAGAAAGGCCGAGGGAAATATGGACGCAGACTTCGATATCGGCGCGCGGCTGCGGGCGGTGCGGACGGGAAACGGGCTCTCCCAACGCCAGCTCGCGCGGCAGGTGGATGTGAGCCATGCGACGATCTCGCTGATCGAGCTCAACCGCACAAATCCGTCGGTGGGGCTGCTCAAGAAGATTCTCGACGGCATCCCGATGGCGCTCGCCGACTTCTTCGCGATGGAGGCCGCAGGACCCCGCCAGGTGTTCTTTGCCCCGGGCGACCTCGTGGAGATCGCCGGCGGTGCGATTTCGTACCGCCAGGTGGGGCGCGACATGACGGGGCGGAAACTGCAGATGCTGCACGAGGTCTACAAGCCCGGCGCCGACACCGGGCGCTCGATGATCTCCCATGAGGCGGAGGAAGGCGGCATCGTCCTGCGCGGCCGGCTTGAGGTGACGGTCGGCGACCAAAAGCGCGTGCTCGGCCCCGGCGACAGCTACTATTTCGACAGCCGCACGCCGCACCGGTTCCGCAACGTCGGCAAGGAGGAGTGCGAACTGGTCACGGCGTGCACGCCGCCGAGCGTGTAATCCCCCCTCGTCATTTCGACCGGAGCCTTGCGGCAGCAAGGCGCAGCGGAGAAATCTTGTTCCGGCAGGCCCAAGATTTCTCCGCTCGCTATGCTCGGTCGAAATGACGGGGTTGGTGCGGGGCGGAAGCACAGGCCATAATCCGCGCGGGTATAGCGGGTATAGAGAGCAAACGGGACCGACACACATGAATCTCGCAGCCATGTTGCAGAAAACCGCGCGGACATTCGGCGACCGGCCGGCGCTGGCGCGGGGGACGGAGGTGGTGGCCGATTACCGCACCTTCGCGGACCGGGCAGCGCGGATCGCGGGCGGGCTGCTTGCCCAACGTGAAAGCGGGCTGGGGCTCGATCCCGGCGACCGGGTCGCCATCGGCATGACCAACTGTCCGGAGTTCCTCGAGGTGCTCTATGGCGTCTGGCACGCGGGGCTCGTCGCCGTGCCGATGAACGCCAAGCTGCACGCCAAGGAGTTCGAATACATCCTGGAGCATTCCGGGGCGAAGACGGTGTTCGTCTCGCCCGACAAGCGCGAGACGATCGCAGGCATGGCGGACGCGGCGCGGGTGATCGAGGTCGGCACGCCGGCCTACGACGCGGTGCGCGGCGCCGATGCCGTGGCGATGGCCGAGCCCGGCCCGGACGACATCGCGTGGCTGTTCTACACCAGCGGCACCACCGGGCGGCCCAAGGGCGCGATGCTGACCCACCGCAACATGCTCGGCATGACGATGAACTATCTCGCCGACCTCGACACGGTGTCCGAGACCGACTGCATCATCCACTGCGCGCCGATGTCGCACGGCTCGGGGCTTTATGCCCTGCCCCATGTGGCGCGCGGGGCGGCGCATGTCATCCCGGACTCGGGCGGCTTCGATCCGGCCGAAACCATCGCGTTGATCGGGCACTGGCCGGGCGCGAGCTTTTTCTTCGCGCCGACCATGATCGTGCGCCTCCTGAACGCTCCCGGCATCGCGGAGGCCGATCTCTCGAACCTGAAGGCGATCGTCTATGGCGGCGGGCCGATGTATGTTTCGGATACGAAACGCGCGCTCGATGTGTTCGGTGACAAGCTGATCCAGATTTACGGCCAGGGCGAATCGCCGATGACGATCAGCTGGTGCTCGCGCGCATTCCATGCCGACCGCGATCATCCGCGCTGGGAGCAGCGGCTGGCCTCGGTCGGGATTGCGCGGACCGAGCTCGAGGTGATCGTGGCCGACGGCGACGACACCCCGCTGCCGCCGGGCGAGACCGGCGAGATCCTGGTGCGCGGCGATCTGGTGATGAAGGGCTACTGGGAGAACCCCGAAGCGACCGCCGAGACGCTGCGCGGCGGCTGGCTCCACACCGGCGACATGGGCGCCTTCGACGGGGAGGGGTTTCTCACGCTGAAGGACCGCTCGAAGGACATGATCATCTCCGGCGGCACGAATATCTATCCGCGCGAAATCGAGGAGGTACTGCTGACGCACCCGGATGTGGCGGAGGTCTCGTGCATCGGGGCGGCGGACCCGGAATGGGGCGAGATCGTTGTCGCCTATGTGGTGGCGAAAGACGGCGCGAAACCGGCCGAGAAGGACCTCGATGCGCTGTGTCTCGACAACCTCGCGCGGTTCAAGCGTCCGAAGGCATACCGCTACGTCGAGGCGCTGCCGAAGAACAACTACGGCAAGGTGCTGAAGACCGAACTCAGGGAGTGGTTCGCGGAGGAGGCAGGGGCGTGAAACACGAAGAATACCAAGGACACGAAGGCAGCGCCAGAATGACAAAACCCCTCTCCCCGAATGGGGAGAGGTGAGGGTGAGGGGGTGGCCGGCGTCTGCCGGCCGTAGACGTGATCTGCTGCTGGAACCGCCGGTGTCCCTCTGGGCAAATTCGGTGCGATCAAGCCACGTCGCCTTGCAGGCAAGGCCCTGTGGCGGACGCAGGGGCGCATCTCTCATCAAAATGGTCAGGTCCTCCTGCCAGCCCCTTTTCCGCGCGCAGACGCGCGCGACCCCCTCACCCGCTCGCTGCGCTCGCCCCCTCTCCCTCATTCGGGGAGAGGGTTCATTGGCGTGTGGTGGCGTTCCAAATGTTGCCAACATTCGATACCGTCACGACAGACAGTCATGAAAGGCAATCCCCATGCGAAGCGTATCCATTATCGGCACCGGCTCGACCCCCTTCGGGCGGCACAAGGAAACGGCGCTGGAAGACCTCGCGGTGCAGGCGAGTGAGGCCGCACTTGGCGAGGCGGCGAGCGACCGCGGCGAGAACGGCGCGCTGTAGCTTGGCACTT
>JAJFFI010000034.1 GCA_021776755.1 Alphaproteobacteria bacterium
GAGTATTATTTTCCGCAGGACAACCCGGGCAAGACACCGACCAACACCTGGCGGGCGCACGGGCATCTGCTGATCTCGAACTGGATCAACGAGACCTACCAGTCTTCGCCCTACGCGCTTGAAGACATCGGGAAGTCCTGAGGGTCAGGCCTGCTTTGCGTCCACCAGCGCCCGCCGGATCTCGCGGGTGCGGGTGAAAAGATCTTCGAGTTTGTCGCCTTCGCCCCGCCGGATCGCGCGCTGCAATGCAGTCAGGTCCTCACTGAACCGGCCCAGGGCCTCAAGCACCGCCTCGCGGTTGTTCAGAAAGATGTCGCGCCACATCACGGGGTCGGACGCCGCGATGCGGGTGAAATCGCGAAAACCGCTGGCCGCGAATTTCACAATCTCGGATTTCAGATCGTCCTCGAGATCGGTCGCCGTGCCGACGATCGTATAGGCGATCAGATGCGGGAGGTGCGACGTGATGCTCATGACCGTGTCGTGATGGGCCGGCGTCATCACCTCGATCATCGAGCCCGCCGACGTCCACATCGCGCGGACTTTCTCCACCGCCGCCGGATCGCTGCCCTCGACCGGCGTCAGGATGCACCAGCGCCCGTCGAACAGTTCCGGGAACCCCGCCTCGGGGCCAGAATGTTCGGTGCCGGCCACCGGGTGTCCCGGCACCAGATGCACCGTGTCTGGCAAGTGGCGGGTGAGCATTTCAATTACCGGCGCCTTCACCGAACCGACATCGGTCACGATTGCACCCTCCGAGAGCGCCGGCGCGATGGCTTTCGCGATTGCCTCATAAGCCCCGAGCGGGGTGCAAAATACGACCAGATCAGCACCCGCCACCGCTTCGGCCGGGTCCTCGAACATCGCGTCCGCAATGCCGAGCTCCAGCGCCTTGGCGCGGGTCTCTTCCTGGCGGGCACAGCCGGTGATCCGCCCTGCCAGGCCGTCGCGGCGCAGGACGCGCGCCAGCGACGAGCCGATCAGGCCGATCCCGATCAGGGCGACATGCCCGAAAAGCGGCGCGCTACTCACGAGGAAGTCTCCGTCATGAAATCCTTCAGCGCGAGCGCGGTTGCCCGCATCTCGGCCTCGGTGCCAATGGTGATGCGAAGGCAGTCCGGCAGGCCGTAGTTCGCGACCATCCGCGGGATAATGCCGCGGGCGTTCAGAAATGCGTTCGCGGCCTCGGCCGTCTTGCCGGCTTCCTCCGGAAAGCGAACGAGAACGAAGTTGCCGACGCTCGGATGGGCCGTCAGGCCGGTTTCCGCCACGGCCTCGCGGAACCAGGGGAGCCAGATGTCGTTGTGCTCACGGGCGGCATCGAGATGGGCCACATCGTCGAGCGCCGCGATCCCGGCAAGCTGCGCCGGCCGCGTCACATTGAACGGATTGCGCAGCCGCTGCAGCACATCGGCGACCGGCTGCGGGCAATATCCCCAGCCAAGCCGCAACGCTGCAAGCGCGAAGATCTTGGAGAATGTCCGCGTCATCACAACGTTGTCGCCGGCACCCACCGAAGCATCCACGAGCGTCTGGCCGTCGCTGTAGTCGTTTTTCGAGACAAACTCGGCATAGGCCGCATCGATGACGAGCAGGATGTGCTCGGCCAATCCGGCGCGCAGCCGCGCGAGCTCATCGCCGGAAACGTAGCTGCCTGTCGGATTGTTGGGGTTGGCGACGAACACAATCCTGGTTCTCGGCGTGACCGCCGCGAGCAGCTTGTCGACATCGGTTGCGAGGTTGGTCTCGCCCGCAGTCACCGGCTCGGCCCCAACGGTGCGCGCCGAAATCGGATACATCGCGAAACCATGCTCGCAGTAGAGCACTTCGTCGCCCGGGCCCGCATAGGCACGGGTCAGGAGCGTGATGATTTCGTCCGAGCCGTTGCCGCAGATGATCCGCTCTGGGTCGAGGCCATAGCGCTTGCCGATCGCCTTCCGCAGGTCGTCGGAGCCACCGTCGGGATAGTCGCGCAATTCGCCCGCGGCCGCCTCATAGGCCGCAACCGCGCGCGGGCTCGGGCCCAGCGCCGACTCGTTCGACGACAGCTTGATGACGCGCTCCACCCCCGGCAAGGCAGCCTTGCCGCCGACGTAGGGCGCAATATCGAGGATGCCGGGGCGCGGCGCCGGTCCACTCATCTTCCAGGTCCTTCTATTCGGCCGCGTGACGGAGAGCGTCCGCCGCGAATGGAACCGGGTAGCCGCCAAGCCCGTGAACTACCGCGCCGTCGGCAACCGCTGTGCCGAGCCGCGCGTCGCCCGGATCGATGAAACCCTCCAGCACGACGAGCACGAGACTCGCATCTCCCATCTCCTGACTTCGCCAGGTCACCGGCACGAGGTCCGCCGCCTTCAGGCCCGCGATCAGATCGGCGATGCCGCCGGCCGCCCGGGCCTCGAAAACAAAGAGCGAATGATCATCGCCGCTGTCCTCCTGCGCGCTCAGGCCGACAACCAGTGCCTCATGCTTGACCGACGGGCCGCTGGCAAACCCGGTGAACGGGAGATGCCAGATTATCTGGGGTGCGCCGTCTTCGTTGCCCGCACACATGCCTGTCCACCAGCCGCCGTCTTCCCCGGCGCCCGGCATCGGCAGGACCGCAACCGTGATATCGCCCGCGCGCACGGCCGCAAGTGCTGTGTCGGCAGACGCAAAGCCGGTCATCGGCGCATAAATGCCGAATTGCTCGCGCGCAAGATCCCAGTACCCCGGGTCCGGCTCGGGACGGAACACGCCCGCCGAAAACCGCGTTTGCATGCCGACCGAGGCCGAGATCAGCTCGCGCCAGATGCGCACGACCGAGGCCACCGGAAAGGCGCCGCTGTGGCGCTCGACAAGCCGGCGGAGAATGCGCGCCTCGCGCCCCGGGCGCAGCACGCCGCGCCCGCCGCTGTGCTCCTTGGCCGCGCTGACCTGCTCGACAACGCCCGCGCGGCGCATGATGAGGTCATGCATCGCATCGTCGATCGCATCGAGCTCGATACGCAGGTCATCCAGCGATTTCCCGCTCTTGGTCATCCGGCTCTGCCTGTCTCATTCCCCGGCGGTGAATCGCCGGCACGTGTCTGTTCTGCCATTGTTTTGGCGGGCCAAGTCCTAGTCTGCCGGTTTTGCGAAAGCAACGAAAACCGCGCGATTGTCGGGGCCTTGGGGAACCGCCCCCGGAAAGGACGCATTGGATGGCTGGACTTCCGCAGCGGCGGATGCAATTTCATTGAGGTGCGCGGGCGGCATGATAGGCTGCGCGCCACGCAACGCAAGGCGGCGCGCCGCCATATCCAACGCAAGCCCACAGGCCCATGTCGAAGCTCGAAATCCATCAGATCCCCGTCCTGTCCGACAACTACATCTATCTCGCCCGCTGCACGGAGACCGGCGACACAGCGGTGATCGATCCCGCCGTCGCAAAGCCGGTGCTGGACGAGGCCGAGAAACTCGGCTGGAAAATCACGCATATCCTCAATACCCACCATCATCCCGACCACGTCGGCGGGAACATGGAAATCAAGCAGGCGACCGGCTGCACGATCGTCGGCCCGAAGCCGGATCGGGACCGCATCCCCGGGATCGACATCGAGGTCGACGAGGGCGACACCTACACGATGGGCGCGTGTGAGAGCCGGGTCTATTTCGTGCCCGGCCATACCCGCGGGCACATCGCGTTCTGGTTTCCGGACAGCGACGCGCTCTTCATCGGCGACACCATCTTCATGCTCGGCTGCGGCCGGTTGTTCGAGGGCACGCCGGCGCAGATGTGGGACAGCATCCAGAAGATGCGCGACCTGCCGCCTGAAACCAAAATCTACTGCGCCCACGAGTACACCCAGTCGAATGCGAAGTTCGCGATCACCGTCGAGCCCGACAACGAGGCCCTGATGGCGCGCGCCGAGAAGATCGATGCGATGCGCGCGCGGGGCGAGCGGACCGTGCCCGACACGCTCGAAGTGGAACTCGCGACCAACCCGTTCCTGCGGGCCGACGCCCCGACGCTGGCCGCCGGCGTCGGCATGCCGGGCGCCGACCCGGTCGATGTGTTCGCCGAGGTGCGTCACCGCAAGGACAACTTCTGAACTGCAAATCCTTTCAAGAAAGCTGCTCCATGAAACTGCAATTCAATCCCCTGTCGCCGTTCGTGCGGGCGGCGATGGTGACCGCGCATGAACTCGGCATCGCCGACAAGATCGAGAAGGTCGAGGCCGTCCCGACGCCCACCAGCACGCTTGACGGCCTCAATGCCGCCAACCCGCTCGGCAAGGTACCGGCGCTCACCGTCGACGGGATGACGCTGCACGACTCGCGGGTCATCGCCGAGTATCTCAACGAAGCCCATGACGGCGGATTGATGCCGGGCAAGGGCCCCGACCTCTGGCAGGCCCGCACACGACTTTCGATGGCGCTCGGCGCGCTCGATGCCGCGGTGCTGATCCGCTACGAGACCTTCCTCCGCCCGGAAGCGCTCCGCTGGCAGGGCTGGATCGACGGCCAGTTCGCCAAGGTCGACCGGGCCCTCGACCAGCTTGAAGCCGATATCGGCGACTTCAGCGGCAGCGGTTCCGAAAAAGCGCGGCTCGACGCCATCGCGGCCGCCTGCCTGCTCGGTTATATCGACTTCCGCTTTGCCGACCATGGCTGGCGCGACGGCCGGCCGAAGCTCGCCGCCTGGTATCTCGAGTTCAGCGCGCGCCCGTCGATGCGGGACACCGAACCGCCGGCGTAATGGACGCAGCCGACGCCGTCCGGCGGCGTGTAACCGGTTTCCATCCTGGTGCCCTGGGCGTAGGCGCCCGCCATGAACCCGAGCAGCAGCCGAAAACTGCCGCGTAAACTCGTTTCGATACCGCCATGGTCTCGCCTTCCTGGCTTGTAGCGGGAACATAAAATTCCGCTCGGTCATAGTCAGTTTTCCGGCCGCCGGGACGCGGAAAACCCGGGGCATGACGCCCCGGGTTCCCTGACCTGCGCTGGAGGTGGAGTTTGGTGGCGCAGGTCCTTCGCTCTCCAACTTTGGCCATCCTGGCCCGGAGATCTGGATATCCGGCTCAAGCGGTGCCGCTCGCGACCTGACCCATGGGAGGATTGGGGTCAAGGCCGAGTTCGGACTGGTCGAGGCCGGCTTCTTCGGCTTCTTCCGACACCCGGATACCAATGGTGTATTTCAGGGCGAGCCAGACGATCGTGCTGCAGACGACCACGAAGCCGCCGATCGCAACGATGCCGATCGCCTGGTTCACGAAGCTGGCGCCGCTGTTGGTCAGCGGAACCGCGAGCGTGCCCCAGATGCCGGCCACGAGATGGACCGAGATCGCACCGACAACGTCGTCGATCTTGAGCCTGTCGAGCAGTGGCACGAAGACCACCACGAGGACGCCGCCCACACCGCCGATGAGCGCCGACTGCCAGATCGTCGGCGAGTCAGGTCCGGCGGTAATCGAGACGAGGCCCGCGAGTGCGCCGTTGAGCACCATCGTGAGGTCGATCTTCTTGAAGAGGAGCTGGGTGAGCGCCATGACCACCACGACACCGCCGGCCGCGGCCGCGTTGGTGTTGACGAAGATCGTCGAGATCGCGATGGCGTCGGACGCCGAGCCAAGGGCGAGCTGCGAGCCGCCATTGAAGCCGAACCAGCCGAGCCACAGGATAAAGGTGCCGAGCGTGACCATCGGGATATTGTTGGCCTGGATCGGAATCACGCGGCCGTCCTTGTACTTGCCACGCCGCGCCCCGAGGATGATGGCGCCGGTCAGGGCCGCCCAGCCGCCCGTGGAATGCACCAGCGTCGAGCCCGCGAAGTCGGAGAAGCCGAGTTCGGCGAGCCATCCGCCGCCCCACTGCCAGGAGCCCTGGATCGGGTAGATAATGGCTGCGAGAAAGACCACGAAGATCATGAACGGCCAAACCTTGATGCGCTCGGCAACCGTGCCGGAGACGATCGAGGCCGTGGTCGCCACGAACACCATCTGGAAGAACCAGTCCGACGCGGCGGCATAGCCCGTCTCCGATATCTTGCCGAAGGTTTCGGCGATCTTCGCCTGGTCCTTGGCCTCGATGGCCGCGGCATAGGCCGCTTCGCCCGCGCCCGGGTTCCACATCGAGAACGAGCCGAGGAAACCGCCGTTGACGCCGTCGTACATCAGGTTGTAGCCGACCAGATAGAAGGCGAGGCCGGCGATCGAGTAGAGCGCGATGTTCTTCAGGCAGATCGCCGCGGTGTTCTTGCGACGAACCATGCCCGATTCCAGCATGGCGAAGCCCGCCGCCATGAACATCACCAGAAAGCCCATCACGAGGAAGAGCAGGGTGTTGAATACAAACGTGGTTTCCGGGTCGACCGCCGCCGATGCAGGCGCTGCGACCGCGACAAGCAGGGTGCTGAGCGCGCCCGTTGTGAGAAGTGTCTTGCGTGTCATGACTGATCCCTTTGCAGATAAATGACGTGTCGTTCTGAGGTGGGCCGCCCGGTCAGAGCGCCATTTCCCCGGTCTCTCCCGTGCGGATACGGACCGACTGGCCCATGTCGAGTACGAAAATCTTGCCGTCGCCGATCGAGCCGGTGTGGGCGGATTTCTGAATGGTCTCGATCACCGTCTCGACCATCGCGTCGGATACCGCGACCTCGATCTCGACCTTGGGCAGCAGCGACACCTGGTATTCGGCGCCGCGATAGATCTCGGTTTGCCCCTTCTGGCGGCCGAAGCCGCGGACTTCGGAAACGGTCAGCCCCTCGATGCCCGCCGAGGTCAGCGCCTCGCGGACCTCGTCCAGCTTGAACGGCTTGATGATGGCCTTGATCATTTTCATGGGTTCTCTCCTGTCAGGTCCTGTTTCCAGCCGTGGAACCGCCACCCGGCGGTTGTTCACCGCACAGGTTTCAACATCCGTGCCAGTTTGCTGCAGTGCAGCAAAACCGTGAGATTTCAGGAGGTTATCCGATGCGCGCCGAAATATGCGGCGCGACGGGCCTGTCTATATTGCCTAAAAAATAGGCTTTAAAAAAAATTGACTAATAATTAATCATTTTGGGCTGGCAAAGCACAACCCGATCACGCGGACGGTTTCACCCCAGAGATCGTAGGGCGTGAGATCGGCGGGATCGGCCCAGACCGCGTCGGCGGCATCGCTGCCGGCAGTCAAGTTTCCGGCCACCCAGTCGGCCGAGAAATCGACCAGGGTGTAGTGGTACTCGACACGCCCCGCGGCATCCCGGGTGAGCGAGTCGATGACGTCGACCAGGGCATCGACCTCGACGTCGATCCCGGCTTCCTCGCATACCTCGCGCCGGGCGG
>JAJFFI010000331.1 GCA_021776755.1 Alphaproteobacteria bacterium
GAATTCGGTGATTTGGGACCGAACCGGGTCAGCCGTGTTCTTCCGCGGCTCGAAGGAAAGCTCGGTCAACGATGCTGTGGCTTGCCGGGTGTCATCGTCGAGGTTGTCCTGGCCGAAGCCCACGCCGCTGCGCAGGCTGAGGGGGTTTGTCATGTCGATCTCCTTTTTGGCTTTCGCGAAAGTCGTTCGCGGTTGGCTGCCCGCGGGCCGCGCCGCCTCAGCCCAGGAGCATGACACAATAAATCCTGTTTTCAAGGAAAAAATACCGGTATGTGGCGAAGAAAACTTGCATTACCATCTATATTATCCTATTGTAAGACTTAATACTGGACTGGGCGCAGTGCGCGCCGGCACCCGCGGCAACCGCCCACGAACGACTGACAAAATGATAACAAAAGCTAACATTTCCACCGGAATCGAATCTGAAACCCCGGGTTTCTGCGGTTTCTCGCGGCCAGTGTTAACAGGTTGCCGGGCGTCCGGGATGGCGCGGAGCATGATGACAAATGATGGCATTTCGCGCGGAATCGGCGGGGCGCCAGTGCATGGCTCAAGGTGGCCACACAACCCCCTTCGGTCAGCGCGGCCTGTCCAACCCCCGCGGTCAGCGCGGCCAGTCCACGATATGATCCGGCAGGTCCTCGTCGTCGACCTCGCCTTCCGGCACCACCCGGCCGCGGACCGAGATGCGCGCGCGGTGGACGCTTTCCGGGTCGCCGGTTATCAGCGGATGCCAGTCGGGCAGGCCGCGGCCTTCCGAGAGCCGCCGGTAGGCGCAGCTCGCGGGCATCCATTTCAGCATCGCGATGTTGTCGGGGCTCAGCACCACGCAATCGGGCACCTTCTCGCGCCGGTTCGGATAGTCGGTGCAGCGGCAGGCTTCGCAATCGAGCAGCCGGCACGCGACGTCGGTGTAGTCGACCTCGGGCGTGTTCACCGGCAGGTCCGCGTCCTGCAGCTTGACGAGGCAGCACTTGCCGCAACCGTCGCAGAGCGCCTCCCATTCGTCGCGGTCCATTTCGGTGAGCGTCTTCCGCTCCCAGAACGGTCGCCTAAACATGGCAGCCCTGACGAGGGCGGCCTTGCCAAGTCCGCCCAGACCGGTAGGCTGGCGCATCCTCCACTCCCGCAGGAGCGTCCCGCCGATGCCAGGCCTCGACCCCGATGCCCCCGGCGTGCTTGCCGCCAACGAACAGTTCTATGCGGCGTTCGCCGATTGCGATTTCGAGGCGATGGCGGAGCTCTGGGCCGAGGACTCGGACGTGACCTGCATTCATCCCGGCTGGGCGGTGCTGAGCGAGCGGGACCAGGTGCTCGAAAGCTGGGGCGCGATCCTGACCAATCCGGACAATCCCGACATCGCGTGCGTCCGGCCCATGGTGCACTGGTTCGGCGAAACCGCCTGCGTCACCTGCTACGAGGTGGTCGGCAACGCGATCCTCGCGGCCACGAACATGTTCGTGATGGAACGCGCGCGCTGGCGCATCGTGCACCACCAGGCAGGACCCGCGGCGGGCCTGCCCGAGGAAGATCCCGCCCAGACCAGCGACAGCGTGCACTAGGCCTCACCCTGAAGCTGATGCCGGAAGAAAGCGACGTTGGTCACCAGCCCCGGCAGCAGATACTGGAAAAGCCGCACGACCTCGAGCACTTCGCCCGCGCTTGCGTCCTGGTCTGCCGCGGCGCGCAGGGCAGCACCGTCCAGACCGCCCGGGTTCGGGAATGCCGCTGCTTGCGCCAGCACGGTGTCGTGCACCTCCTGGCAGATCGCGCTGTACGGTGCGGTCCCGACATGCGGCTTCAGGTCCGCCCAGGCCATCGCGAACGAGGTCGGCCAGCGCGCGAACGCCCGGTAGTCCGTATTGACAAAGGGCAGCCCGAGCGTCGCCATCACATCGTCGTAGACCGCCCGCGTCGGTGCATCCGCATGGTGGCGCTCCATCAGCACGAAGGGCGCGCTGACATCGGGCGCGTGGCGGCCCTCGAACGGGGTGACCTTTGTCCCTTCGCCGAGCGCGCCGCCTTCGAGCAGCGTGCGCGCGATGCTGGCGAGTGTCAGGTAGGGGAAGTTGCCGTGGCTGAACACCTCGACAATGTCGCGGACCGCCTCGATCTCGCGCGCGCCATAGCCCGCCTGCGCCAACTGCCCGCCGATCGGTGGGGGTGCAAGCTCGGCGACCCGCGCCTCGGTCGTCGCCCGCAGCTCGGCGCAGAACCCGACATATTCCTCCGACAGGCAGAGCTCCCGCGCACCTTGCCAGAGCGCGTCGAAGAACGCCGGGTAGTGCGCGAACGCCATCGTGACCACGCCCATCCACGGCACCTGGAACGCCGCCTTGGTCTCCTCATAGCGCGCCTTCAGCGGCCCGTCGGCCGCATACTCCGGCACCGGGTTGATCTTCGGCAAGGGGTCTGGAATTTCCCGCGGCAGCGTCATGTGCACTCTCTTTTGCTGGATACGTTGACCGGCCACCCTACTGCGCACAAACTGCGCCGCAAACTGTAATACGCACGGGCCGGAATACGCACGGGAGCTAGCCATGAGTTCGGATCAGACATTTGTCATCGTCGGTGCAAGCCACGCCGGGGGCCGCGCCGCCCAGTCGCTCCGCATGGCGGGGTTCGAGGGCAAGGTCGCGCTGATCGGCGAGGAAAGCTACCTCCCCTACGAGCGTCCGCCGCTTTCAAAGCAGTTGCTGATGTCCCCCGACGGCATCGAGCGGGCCGAACTCAACCCGCAAAGCTATTACGACGAAAACGACATCACGCTGATGCTGGGGTGCCGCGCCGAGCGCATCGACCGTCACGCCCGCACCGTCCATTGTGCAGACGGCAAGGATATCGAATACGACCGCCTGATGCTGACGACCGGCGCCCGCGTCCGCACCCTGCCGGTGCCCGGCGCCGATCTGCCCGGCGTGCACTATCTCCGCGATTTCAACGACACCCTGGCGATCCGCGGCCGGCTCGAGGCCGGCGACCGCACGGTTGTCATCGGCGGCGGCTTCATCGGGCTCGAAGCGGCGGCCGGTGCCCGCAAGTACGACTGCGACGTCACCGTGATTGAGGCTGCCGACCGGCTGATGGGCCGCGCGGTCGCGCCCGAAATTGGCGAATGGTATGCCGATCTCCACCGCTCCCACGGCGTCGACTTGCGTCTCGGCACCGGCGTCGAGGCCATCGAGGGCGACGGCAAGGCCGAGCGCGTGAAGCTCGCCGGCGGCGATACCGTCGACGCCGATCTCGTGATCGTCGGCATCGGCATCCAGCCCAACGCCGAAATTGCGGCGGATGCCGGGCTCGAGGTCGACAACGGCATTGTCGTCGACCTGTTCGGGCGGACTTCGGACCCTGCGATCTTCGCGGCCGGCGACGTCTGCAACCAGCCGAACGATTTTCTCGGCACCCGCGTCCGGCTCGAGTCCTACCAGAACGCACAGGACCAGGGCATGACCGTCGCCCGCAACATGATGGCCGCCCCCCATGACGGTACTGGCGACGGCGAAGATGACTCGGGCGGGCTCACCGCCTACATAGACCGCCTCTGGGTCTGGACCGATCAGTACGACGTGAACCTGCAGATGGTCGGCATGCCGCGCGACTATGAACGCCTCGTCTGGCGCGGCGCGCCGGAGGACGGCACCTTCACGCTTTTCTATATGAAGGGCCCGCGCATCGCCGCCGTGAACGCCGTCAACAACGGCAAGGAGATGCGCATCGCCGAGCGCATGATGTACGCCGACCGCGACTTCGACGACGCCCAGCTTGCCGACACGGAAACGCAGCTGCGGCAGGTGATGAAAGGCTAGGACTTGCCCCGCAGATCCTTGATCCGCACGGCCTTGCCCATCGAGCGTTCGACGCCGTCGACCGGCACCACGCGGACCTTGGCCGACACGCCGATGAAGCTCTTGATCGAGTGGGTCAGCGCCGCGGCTTCCCTGGTCATCGCCGCCTCGCCCTGGCCGGCAAGCTCCGGGCGCGCCTCGACGACGACCGCGATCGCGTCCATCCGGCCGTCCCTGGCGAGCTCGATCTGGTAGTGCGGCGAGAGCGCGGGCTGCTTTAATATTTCGACTTCGATCTGGGACGGAAACACGTTGACGCCGCGGATGATCATCATGTCGTCGGTGCGCCCGGTAATCTTTTCGTGGCGGCGAAAGCTCCGCGCCGTCGGCGGCAGCAGGCGGGAGAGATCGCGCGTCCGGTAGCGGATGATCGGCTGCGCCTCTTTGGTCAGCGTCGTGAACACCAGTTCGCCCTGCTCGCCGTCGGGCAGAACCTCGCCGGTCTCGGGGTCGATAATCTCGGGATAGAAATAATCCTCGAAGACCATTGGCCCGTCCTTGGTCTCGATGCATTCGCCCGACACGCCCGGCCCGACCAGTTCGGAAAGACCATAGACCTCCATCGCGTCGATGCCGGTCCGGGCCTCGATCTCCTCGCGCATCGCCTGGGTCCAGGGCTCGGCGCCGTGGATGCCGACGCGGAGGTCGGTCTTCCGCGGATCGATGCCCTGGCGCTCGAACTCGTCGCAGAGTGCGAGCA
>JAJFFI010000332.1 GCA_021776755.1 Alphaproteobacteria bacterium
AGGTGAAAGCGGGCGGCCGGGAACTGGTCGCAGCCGCCGGCGTGGTCATAGTGCAGATGCGTGAGGATGACGTCGCTTGCCGCGGCCGCCTCGACGCCGATTGTGGCGAGGCCTTCGGTTGCGGTCCGCAGCAGCGTCCGCCCGCGCGCCGCGGCGTCCGCCGCGCCGAACCCGGTATCGATGACGTATGTTCCGGACGGCCCGACCGCCGCCCAGACAAAATAGTCGATCGGCAGCGGGACATCGTGCGAGTCGCGCGCCCCGCCGTCCTGTCCCGCCGGGGGGTCGATGAAATTGTCGCCCCGCACGCGCTCCGGCATGGTGGCGTAGCGGATGGCGTAGAGCTCGTAGGTCCCGGGGTCGGACATCGGTGTCGCCTTCGTCTGTTTGCGCGGGCATCATAGCGCCCGGCGCATGGGTACGGGCAATCGCAGGGGAGCCGGAAGACGATGACGGAATTCTCGACAATCGGATTTATCGGACTGGGCGTCATGGGCCTGCCGATGTGCGGCCATGTGGCGCGGAAGTCGGGAGCGCAGGTGATGGCGCTCGACGCTGACCCCGTCCGCGCGGGTTTGCTGGCCGATAACGGCGTGGCGGCGGCTGCCTCCGTCGCCGGGATTGCCGCGGCCGCCGATCTCATCCTGCTGTCGCTGCCCGGCGAGGCCGAGGTCGAGGCGGTCTGTCTTGGGCCGGACGGCATTGCCGCACACGGGAAGGCCGGTCAGATCGTGGCCGATCTCTCCACGGTGCCGGTATCGCTCGCCCGCAAGATAGCTGCCGCACTCGCCGAAAAAGACATCGCCTTTGCCGACGCCCCCGTGACGCGGACCGCGCAGGCGGCCGTCGACGCGACCCTGTCGATCATGGTGGGGGCAACGCTGGACCTGTTTGCGCGGCTGGAGCCGGTCTTGCGCTGGATGGGCTCCGACGTGACCCGTTGCGGCGAGACCGGCACCGGGCAGGCGATGAAGCTGCTGAATAACATGGTCTGCTTTCAGACCACCAACGCGCTCGCCGAGGCACTGGCGATGGCGCGGCGCACGGGCGTTGGCGACGACGTGTTCCTGCAGGTGCTGGGCATCGGCACGGCGGACAGCTTCGCACTCCGCAACCACTGCACAAAGTCGATGATCCCCGGCACTTTCGCGACCGGCACCTACTCAACCCGCTACGCCATCAAGGACGCGGGCTATTGCCTCAAGCTTGCCGAAGACACCGGCGTCGACGCCCGCGGCGGCCGGCTCGCGATGGAGCGCCTACGGCAGGCCGACAAAGCCGGGTTCGGGGTAGAGTATTATCCGGTAATCTACCGGGTCGTGGACCCGACCGGAGTCTAGTGCTCCCGCTTGCCCAGCCGCAGGCGCAGCGCGTTGAGGCGGATGAAGCCTTCGGCGTCCCGCTGGTCGTAAGCGCCGGCGTCGTCCTCGAAGGTGACGATGGCCTCGTCGTAGAGCGAGTTCGGTGACTTGCGGCCTGTGATGATAACGTTGCCCTTGTAGAGCTTGGCCCGCACGGTGCCGGTCACGCGCTGGCTTGCCTGATCGATGGCGGCCTGCAGCATCTCGCGCTCCGGGGCGAACCAGAAGCCGTTGTAGATCATCTCGGCATAGCGCGGCATCAGTTCGTCCTTCTGGTGCATGGCACCGCGCTCCAACGTCAGCGACTCCATGGCGCGGCGCATGTGGAACAACACCGTCCCGCCCGGCGTCTCGTAGACCCCGCGGGACTTCATGCCGATGAAGCGGTTCTCGACGATGTCGGTCATGCCGATGCCGTTGGCCCCGCCAAGCTCGTTGAGCTTTTCGAGCAGCGTCGCCGGCGACATCTTCTCGCCGTTGACCGCGACCGGGTCCCCGGCCGCAAAGTCGATCGTGATTTCAGTGGGCCGGTCCGGCGCTGCATAGGGCGAGACCATGCGGGTAAGGATGAGGTCCATGTCGGCCTCTTCCCACGGATCTTCCAGCACTTTGCCCTCGGACGAGATGTGCAGCAGGTTCGCGTCCTGGCTGAACGGCGGGTCGCCCCGCTTGTCGCGCGGGATCGGGATCTGGTGCTTTTCCGCGAACTCGACGAGCTTCTCGCGGCTCGTGAGATCCCACTCGCGCCACGGCGCGATGATCTTGATGTTCGGCTCGAGGGCGTAGTATCCGAGCTCGAACCGCACCTGGTCGTTGCCCTTGCCGGTGGCGCCGTGGGAGACCGCATCGGCGCCGACCTCGCGGGCGATCTCGATCTGGCGCTTGGCAATCAGCGGGCGGGCGATCGAGGTGCCGAGCAGATAGGTGCCCTCGTACAGCGCGTTCGCGCGGAACATCGGGAAGACGTAATCCCGGACGAACTCCTCGCGCAGGTCCTCGATGAAGATGTGCTCGGGCTTGACGCCCATCATCTCGGCTTTTTTCCGCGCGGGCTCGACCTCCTCGCCCTGGCCGATGTCGGCGGTGAAGGTCACGACCTCGCAGTCATAGGTTTCGCGCAGCCAGCGCAGGATGACTGAGGTGTCGAGGCCGCCCGAATAGGCGAGGACAACCGTGTTGATGGTCTTGTCGGTCATGTCTGTGTCCAGTAAGCCGCGCCGGGGCGAAAATGCGCGCCCGGCAAGCGTCGATTCTCAGATATCAGGTGTCAGGCGTTGGTGAGCCGCAGGCGGGTTTCGCCGACGATAATCTCGGTGCCGCTTTTCACCTCGATGGCATTGCCGGCCTCAAGGAACTCGCCTTCGACCATGGTACCGTTCGAGGAATTCAGGTCTTCGACGTGAAGTGCGCCGGCGTGCTCGGTAAAGCGGGCGTGCTGGCGCGAGATGCTGCTGTCATTCACCACCAGCTCGCACTGCTCGGGATCGCGCCCGATCAGCAGCCCGCCGCTCTCGTAGAAATCGACGACCGAGAACCGCAGGCGGACGGCGTGGCCGTCGGCATCGAAGCCTGACAGCATCCAGCCCAGCGAGTCCTCGCTTTTTCGCGGGCCCTTGCCGGCGGTCTCGCCGCCGGCATCGGATTCGTGCTTCCGGCGGTCGACAATGGTGCCGGCCGAGCCCTCGGGGTCAAGCTCGCCCGCATCATAGTCGCCCTGATTTCCGGTGACGGTATAGTTCGGGCCGCCGGACCCGGAGAGGGTTCCGGCCACGGGCGCATCGTGGCCAATCGGCGGCGCGGTGTGTTCGTCGTCGCGCGGCAGCGGATCGGTGTAGACATTGCCCTGGGGCGCCAGCGCCGGCCATTCGGCAAAGGCGAACAGCCAGATCACCACGATGTTCACCAACGGGATCAGCATGGTGAGCGACCACCAGCCGGACTACCCCGCGCGCCGCGCGATCCGCCAGAAAAACCAGATAAAGAGCGCCGTCAGGCCGAGACTGATGACGAGCGAGCCGATGGCGACAACGATTTCCATGCTCAGCAGCCCTCTGCTTCAGTCATTGGCGCGGCGCATCCAGGTGCGGTCCGGCCGGTCATGTCAGTACTGCCCGTCGACATCGGGCCAGTCGGCGAACGCGAGGATCAGGATGCAGATCAGGAAGCCGATGCCGGGGACGAAAACCAGCAGCGAGAGATACGGGTTCATTCCGGTCTTGCCGAAAATCTTCCAGATCGGAAACAGGTATAGCGCGATCATCACCACGAAGATGATGACCAGCTGCACAATGCCCAATCCCATGCTTGCGTCCATGCCCTGTCCTCATTGCCGGGTGCGCGCTCTGCCACGAGGGGCCCCACCCAATTCCGGCACCCTGCATATTTGTCTAGCACATGCCGGGCCGCGATTCAGCCATCGCGTTCCAGAACCGGCAGGTTGCGAAGCGATGGCAAAACGGTTGTCTGACAGAGACTCTACAGGGTTCGCGTCGGAAAAATCCAGCCATCTGGCAGGGCCGCAGGCGCCTGCCCCCTGGACGCTAGAACATGGTTTCGAGCACGCGATCGGGCGGGGCATGGCCGTCGACGAAGGTCTTGATGTTGATGATGACCTTTTCGCCCATGTCGATGCGGCCCTCGATGGTGGCCGACCCCATGTGCGGCAGCAGCACGACATTGTCGAGTTCGACCAGCCTGGGATTGACCGCGGGCTCGTGCTCGAAGACATCGAGGCCGGCGCCGGCAAGTTCGCGCGCGGCCAGCATGCGGGTCAGCGCATTCTCGTCGATGACCTCGCCGCGGGACGTGTTCACGATGTAGGCGTGATCCGACAGCAGCTTGAGCCGGCGGGCCGACAGCAGGTGATATGTGGCCGGCGTGTGCGGGCAGTTGACCGAAACGATGTCCATATGGGCCAGCATCTGGTCGAGACTTTCCCAGTGCGTCGCCTCAAGCTCGGCCTCGAGCTCGGGCTGCACCCGGCGGCGGTTGTGATAGTGGATCGACAGGCCAAAGCCCCGCGCGCGGCGCGCCACCGCGGTGCCGATACGCCCCATGCCGATAATGCCGAGCCGCTTGCCCCAGATGCGGTGGCCGAGCATCGCGGTCGGCGACCAGCCGGACCAGTCGCCGCTTCGCATGACGCGCTCGCCCTCGCCGACCCGGCGCGGCACCGAGAGGATCAGCGCCATCGTCATGTCGGCGGTGTCCTCGGTCAGGACGCCCGGCGTGTTGGTGACCGTGATCGAGCGCTGGCGCGCGGTCGCGAGATCGATGTGATCGACGCCGGTGCCGAACGACGCGATGAGTTTGAGGTTGTCGCCAGCCTGCGTCAGAACCGACTTGTCAATCTCGTCGGTGACCGTCGGAACCAGCACGTCGGCGGTTTTCACCGCCTCGACCAGTTCGGTCTGGGACATCGGCGTGTCGTCGCGGTTCAGGCGCGTGTCGAACAGTTCCATCATCCGCGTTTCGATCGCGTCAGGCAGCTTCCGGGTAACGACTACGACCGGCTTCTTCCGGGACATCCCACTCTCCTTGATCCAACCGGGGCCAACCGGGGCCTACGTCGCCGGCTGCGGCCGGACGGGTGCGCAAAAATGGCCGAATCTCGCGACCTGAGCACCCGGTACAAGTGCCCGTAACAAGCTGAAAAACTGCGCCCGCCATAGCAAGCCCCCGGGCGCTTGTCCAGCATTTGCGGGCAGCACCGGGATGCCGCGTCCGGCGGCGCGCTTGACCGCGTCACCGGGCGCTCACATAACCGGAAACATGGCGCGCTACCGCCACTTTTGGAAAGTCGCGAGGGTCGCCGTCCTCGCGCTGCTGCTGGCCGCCATTCCCATTGTGGTTCCGGTCGCGGACGCCGTGGCGCAGGGCCTGCCGCTGCCGCGCTTCGTTTCGCTGCGCGCCGAAAAGGCGAACGTCCGCACCGGGCCCGGCGTGCGGTATCCGGTCGAATGGGTTTATGTGCGAAAAAGCCTGCCGCTCGAGATCACCGCCGAGTTCGAGCACTGGCGAAAGATCCGCGACTGGGAAGGCACCGAGGGC
>JAJFFI010000333.1 GCA_021776755.1 Alphaproteobacteria bacterium
GAGTTCGCGGGCACCATAGGGGCAGGCCCAGGCGCAGAGGCCGCAGCCGATGCAGGCGTCCTCGTTGACCAGCACGATGCCGTCCTCGGCGCGCTTGAACGAGGCGCCGGTCGGACAGACGGTCACGCAGGCGGCGTTCTCGCAGTGCAGGCAGGATTTCGGAAAGTGGACGGTATATCCGCCGCCGCCAACCTCTGTCTCGTCGACCTCGTAGCTGTGCACCCGGTTGAGCCAGGCGCCCTGCGCGTCGGCGCCATAGGGGTTCTGGTCGGTCAAGGGGCCGGGATGGCCGCCGGTGTTCCATTGCTTGCAGTTCACGACGCAGGCATGGCATCCGACGCAGGTGTCGAGGTCGATGACGAGCCCGAGGCGCTTGTCGCCGCGTTCCGCTTCGGTGGGAAGGCTGGTCATGTGGGCTTCCCGTAGCGGAGGACGGAGGGTGTTTTTGGCAGTCCATCGAGGGGCTTGAGGTCATCGAGGATCGGCACGATTTCGCCAGCTTCCCCGGGCAGGCATTTTTCGAGCCGTACGCGGAGATCGTACCAGGCGGCCTGGCCGGTGACGGGGTCGGAGTTGGAATAGCGGTAGCCGCCTTCGCGTGCGGGGAGCAACTCGTCGATCAGGCTGTTGAGCAGGAAGCCCTTGGTGAACTCGGGCGAATCGGGCGCAAGATTCCAGGCCCCGCGGCGCTTGCCGATGGCGTTCCAGGTCCAGACCGTGTTGGGGTTCACGCCGTCCATCAGATGCACGGGCGCCTTGATGCGGCCGTTGCGGCTCTCGATCCAGACCCAGTCGCCGTCCTTGACGCTCAGCTCGGTGCCGGTGGCGCGGTTCATGTAGAGCATGTTCCAGCCGTGGATCTGGCGGAGCCAGGCGTTCTGCGAGCCCCAGGAATGATACATGGCGGCCGGGCGCTGGGTGACCGCGTGGAACGGGAAATCGTCGTCCTCCATTTCCATTTCCTCGAACGGGGGATACCAGAACGGCAGCGGGTCGAAATAGGTCTCGACGCGCTTGCGGTCGCGCTCGGGAGGCTGGGTGTCGCCGTGGCCCCGGGCCGCACTGCGGAACCGCTGAATTTCCTCGGAATAGAGTTCGAGGATGATCGGGCCCGCCTCGTCGAGAAACCCCATATCGACGGCATAGTCCAGATACGCCTGGTTGACGTTCTTGAAGTAGTGCCCTCCGGCGGGGATCTCGCCCTGCCAGAAACAGCCGTTCTCGATGTAGCGCTCGAGCTGTTTTGGGTTCGGGGCGCCCTTGCCGTGGCTGGTGCCGTCCTTGCCGCGCCAGCCGGCAAGCGAGCCGATGCCGGGTTTGCGCTCGTGATTGACCAGATAGTCGGAATAGCCGCCCGGGTACTTCGCGCCGCCGTCGGCGTTCGCAAGCCCGGGAAATCTGAGCCGGGCGCCGAGGTCGATCAGCACGTCCTGGAAGGGGCGGACATCGCGGTCCGGTTCGGCGACCGGCTGACGGATCGAATCGGCCGCCGCTTCGGCGCTGCTGATCGGGCGGTCGAGGAGCGACATGCAGTCCCAGCGCTCGAGATAGGTCGTGTCGGGCAGCACCAGATCGGCGTAGGGCACCATCTCCGACGCGTAGGCATCCGAATAGATGATGTGCGGGATGCGGTATTCGCCGGTTTCCTCGTCGGTGTCGGTCAGCATGGCCACGGTCTCGGCGGTATTCATCGCGGAGTTCCACGCCATGTTCGCCATGTAGAGAAATAACGTGTCGATCGCGTAAGGATCGTGCTTCCAGGCGTTCGTGATCGCCATGTGCATCATGCCGTGGACGGCCAGCGGCGCTTCCCACGAGAAGGCCTTGTCGAGCCGGCCGGGAACTCCATACGGGCCGATGATGAGATCTTCGGGGCCAAGGGGAAACCCGATCGCGGGGCCGTTCATCGGCGAGCCCGCGGCGAGCTGGTGCTTGCGGCCGGTCGGTTTCTGGTGCGGCGGGATCGGGCGCGGGTAGGGCGCCTTGTAGCGGAAGCCCCCGGGGGTATCGATGCTGCCGATCAGGGTTTGCAGCAGGTGGATCGCGCGGCAGGTGTGAAAGCCGTTGGAATGCGCCGAGATGCCGCGCATCGCATGCATGCTGACCGGCCGGCCGACCATGCGCTCGTGTTTGCGCCCGAAGCTGTCGGTCCAGGGTTGCTCGACCACGACGGGTTCACCCTCGAAGGCGGCGGCCGCGATGTCCGCGGCGAGCCGCTGGATGGTCGCGGCCGGGATGCCTGTCGCCTCGGAAATGGCGCCCGGGCTGTATGTGTCCGCGAGATAGCGCTCGGCGATGAGCTGGAACACCGGGACGGCCGTGCGGCCTTCGCCGAGGTCATGCTCGCCGCGCAGCGTGGGCCGGGTGGCGGGGTCGAAGAAATCGGCGGGCGCGCCGGTCTCGCGGTCGAGGCAGAGCGGCTGGTTGGCCGGGTCCCGCAGGATGAGCCCGTCGTCGCGCTTGCCGGGATTGCGAATCACCAGCCAGCTCGCATTGGTGTAGCGCGCGAGATAGTCGGCATCGACCTTGCCCGCGCGCAGCAGTTCGTGGATCAACGCCATCACCAAGAGGCCGTCGGTGCCGGGTGTGATGCCGAGCCATTCGTCGGCGATTGCCGAGTAGCCGGTGCGGACCGGGTTGACCGAGATGAACGTGGCGCCGCGTTCCTTGAGCGTCGCGAGCCCGGTCTTGATCGGGTTGCTGTCGTGGTCCTCGGCAACCCCGAACATGACGAAGAGCTTGGTGCGTTCCCAGTCGGGCTCGCCGAATTCCCAGAACGCTCCGCCTATTGTGTAGAGCCCGGCGGCGGCCATGTTGACCGAGCAGAAACCGCCGTGGGCGGCGTAGTTGGGCGTGCCGAATTGGGTCGCCCACCAGCCGGTCAGCGCCTGGGACTGGTCGCGCCCGGTGTAGAAGGCGAGCTTCCTCGGATCATCCTTGCGGATCTTGCCGAGCCAGCCCGCGGCGATCTCGAGCGCCTCGTCCCACTCGATTTCCTCGAACTCGGCCGCACCGCGCGGGCCGACCCGCTTGAGCGGTTTCGAGAGCCGGGCTGGCGAGAGATGCTGCATGGCCCCCGCCGAACCCTTGGCGCAGAGCACCCCCTTGTTCACCGGGTGGTCGCGATTGCCCTCGATATAGCGGATCGCGCCGTCCTTGAAGTGGACCTTGATGCCGCAGCGGCAGGCGCACATGTAGCAGGTCGTCGTGCGAACCTCGTCTGATACCGGAGGTGAGGTGTCGATCTGCGGTTCGGTCATCCGGGGGTCCGTCGGGTGGTCGCGCGGTGCGGTTTGTTCAGGCTGTCAGCATAGCCGAGAATGCCTGAAGCGCCATTGTTTGTGTACGAATGGTTCATGTTTCGGCGGCCCCTTCGGCAACCCGGGGCCTGTTCATCGAATCGTCGCCGTCCTCGGCCTCGCGCCACGCGGCCTCTAGCTCGGCATCCGCGGGCGGCTCGACGTGCCAGTCGAGCTCGGTCCACATGGTGTCGCCGCTGGGATGCTCGATGCGCCAGAGATCCACCCGTCGGTACGGGCGGCCGACGGTCCGGCGCATGCGGGCCACGGCCTCGGGGAAAGTCGCAAAGCGCCCCGCCGTCCGCTGCCAATGGAAGCGCGGCTGGTCGAGGTGGACGAGATAGGGTTTGTCCGGCGGCATCGGCTCCCCTTGAGTTCCGAACGCGCGGCATCATATCTCGCCTTGATTTGCGCGAACACCGCCTGTAGACAGGCGCCTGCTTCCGGCATTAACCGGACGCCGCATGACCCCATCGTCTAGTCCGGTCCAGGACGTCACCCTTTCAAGGTGAAAACACGGGTTCGAATCCCGTTGGGGTCGCCATTTCCCGCCCATCGCAGGACCGTCGCGCCGGCACGTCTCGGGATCGCGGTGACAGGCTGCCATGCACACATCCAAGACCATTCACATCGTGGGCTGCCACGCCGAGGGCGAGGTGGGGGATGTGATCGTGGGCGGGGTGGCGCCGCCGCCGGGGGACACGATCTGGGAGCAGTCGCGGTGGCTTGCCGAGGACAAGACGCTGCGGAACTTCGTGCTCAACGAGCCGCGGGGCGGGGTGTTCCGGCATGTGAACCTGCTGGTGCCGCCGAAGGACCCCAGGGCCG
>JAJFFI010000334.1 GCA_021776755.1 Alphaproteobacteria bacterium
GCTGCTTCAAAGCCCGAAGCCACGGTCACGTCCTCGACGACCGGCGGCCAGTCACCGCTCTCGCCGCCTTCAAGCATATTTCGGATGGCCTTGTCTTCGGCCATGAGACGGGACAGCGCGGCCTCGGCGGATTGCAAGGCGTCGCGGGCGCGGTCGAGCACCGCCGCGGCTTCGGAGCGCGCCTCCTCGGCGGCTTCGCTGTCGGTCCGGGCGTCGGCCAGCCGCGCTTCGGCGGCGGTCGCTGCATCCTCGGCGACACGCTGGGCCTGGATATCCTGGCTGCCCGCCTCGAGCTGCTCGCGTTCACGTTTGAGATCGCCGGCCCGGGTCTGCAGACGCTCGTACCGTTCCTCGGCCTGGCGAAGCAGGCGCGCGAGATCGGCGCGCCGCGCGTCGTCGGCGGCGATCTTCTCGGTGAGTTCAGTGAGCCTGGCCTCGATCTCGTTGACCGCGGCAACCGCGGCATCGACCGCCTCCTCGGCGGCGGCGCGGGCCTCGGTTTCGCTGCCGCGCTGGGCCAGCAGGGTCTCGCGCTCGGCCTCCAACTGGGTCAGCATCTCCCGGGCGTCGGCGGCGAGTTCGGACTCGCGCTCCATGTCGCCGGTGATCTGGGTCAGCCGGGTGCGGGCATTTTCCTCGGCCTCGCGAAGCCGCGCCTCCTCGGCATCGAGTTGTTCGCGGGCGACGTTCAGGCGGTGAAGTTCGGCGGAGGCCTCGGCCTCGCGCTTGCGGAGCGCGGGCAGGATCGAGGCGGCTTCGGCTTGCACGCCGGTTGCCGCGGCCACCATTTTCGACTGCTCGACCAGCCGCATCTCGATTGCCTTCAGGGTCTCCTGCGCGACTTCGAGATCGCCCGAAGCCTGCAGCCAGCGGAGATGCAGGACGATCGACTCGGTCTTGCGGATGTGATCCGAGATGTTGCGGTAGCGCGACGCCTGCCGCGACTGGCGCTTGAGACTGGCAAGCTGTCCCTCCAGCGCCGTGACGACGTCCTCAAGTCGCTCGAGGTTGTTCTCTGCCGCCCGCAACCGCAGTTCCGCCTCGTGACGGCGGCTGTGCAGGCCGGTGATGCCGGCGGCTTCCTCCAGCAGGCTGCGGCGATCCTCGGCCTTCGAGTTGATGATCGTGCCGATGCGGCCCTGGCTCACCAGCGCGGTCGACCGCGCGCCAGAGGCCATATCGGCGAACATCAGTTGCACGTCCTTGGCGCGGACGTCCTTGCCGTTGATCTTGTAGGCCGAGCCCTGTCCACGCTCGATGCGCCGCGTGATCTCGAGCTCGTCGCTGTCGTTCCACGCAGCCCCCGCGGTGCGGGCGCTGTTGTCGAGGAAGATTGTCACCTCGGCGATGTTCCGCGCCGGCCGGTCGGCCGAGCCGCCGAAGATGACGTCGTCCATCTCGCCGCCGCGCAACTTCTTGGACGAAGTCTCGCCCATGGCCCAGCGCATGGCTTCCAGCAGGTTGGACTTGCCGCAACCGTTCGGGCCGACGATACCCGTCAGCCCGGACTCGACCAGCAATTCGGTCGGTTCCACGAACGATTTGAATCCTGCAAGTCTGACCTTGTTGAACTGGATCAAGGCGTCGTTCGCTTTCCCGTTTGCGCCGTCAGTTGACCAGCGGTTTCAGCACGCGCTCGAATTCCTCGAACGGCTGTGCACCGACAATGGCCTTCTGGTCGTTGACAATGAACGTCGGCGTCGAGGCGACCTGCCATTTCTTGTTGGCCTCCTCGATGCGGTTGATGATGAAATCATCGAGTTTCTTGTTCGCGGCGCAGGCCTCGAAGGCCTCGTCGGACAACCCGGCCATGCGGGAGATTTTCTTGATCTCGGCGATCTTGTCCTCGGCGCGCATCCACTGGCCCTGGGTCGAGAACAGGAGTTCGACCAGCGGATAGAAGCGGTCCGGCCCGGCGCAGCGCGCGGCCTTGTGGGCCGTCAGCGTGATGCGGTCGAACGGAAAGTCGCGCATGATGAACTTTACCTTGCCGGTGTCGATGTACTTTTCCTTGAGCTGCGGCATGGTGTTCGCGTGGAAGCTCGCACAGTGCGGGCACGACAGCGACTCATAGGCAATGATCGTGACCGGGGCCGCAGGGTCGCCGAGGATCATCTCGGAAAACGCGCCTTCACCGGAGGTTGCGGTCGTCTGCGCCTGCTGCTCGGGGGCCGGCGGGGCCTCGCCCGTGCTTCCGGCAGCACTGCTCCCGCCGCTGCCGCCGTTGGTGGCGCCCCCGGTATCGCCGCTGCCCGACGTTTTCTTCTCGGCTTCCTCGCTCGAGCACGCACCAGTCAACACGAGCACGGAAGCTCCTGCCAAGGTCGCCAGCATTTTTCGGCGGGTGATTTCTTTTAGGTCGATCATTCCTCAGTTCCTTTCACGATAGGCTGCGAGCCGACCGTGAATCGAGATTACTGAAACACGATCTCACGGGGTCCGCCAAAGGGGAGTCAAGGGAATCGCGGCACGCCGGGTCGACAGCGTCATTTCCGGCAGGCCGGAACACGGGCCCTTGATACGGGTTATTCCAATTTCTTTTTTTCTTTCAGTTCTTTAAGAGAAAGCGCATTGCCCAGAGAAGCCAGCGCCGCGCGAATTTCCGGATCGCTCACCTGGGCGACCGTCGCATCGATTTCAGCGCGCGCCGAAGAATCGAGCTCCTGCGATTCTGTGGATAACTGGCGCCGTGACAGTGTGTAATCCGCGGGCAGGGGGCCCTGTCGCAGGCGCATGTGACCTACCGCGCGATAGCCGAAATAGCCGTTGATCTTCTCGACAAAGACCGGTTCCAGGTGCTGCAGTTCGGTTGCCCAGCCGCCGGCGACGCGGATCACGAGCGTGCCGTCCATGCCATCCTTGCCAGGGGTCAGTTTCTCGGGACAAGTGCAGGCGGCGATCTGGTCGCCGACGATCCGCGGCCAGTCGGTCAGGATACGGCCCTCGGCAAGGCCGCGCTTTCGGATGACGGGGCCTGCAACACGCGAGACAAGGGAGCCCATCGCGCGCATGCCCCGCTGGCGGGGCGCCTTGGGCTGTGCCCTCGCCTTGCTGGCGCGGGCGGTTTCCAGTGTCGGGGGTTTGGTCATGGCGGTGAATTTGATGCGCGGGTTGTTGACGCGGTATCAAGCATGCAATCCGTCTTAACATGGGGACGAAATTGGGCAGTACAAAGGTTCGTGAGCAATTGGCCCGGGATACCGGGGCTTCGGCGGCAAACGCCCTGCTTGCCTGGTACGACCGGCACCGCCGCGTGCTGCCGTGGCGCGCGCTGCCGGGAGAGCGGTCCGGTCCCTATGCGGTCTGGCTCAGTGAAATCATGCTGCAGCAGACGACGGTTGCGGCGGTCGGACCCTATTTCCGGGATTTCCTCGACCGCTGGCCCACGGTCGCTGATCTCGCAGCCGCCCCGCTCGACGACCTCCTCCATGCCTGGCAGGGCCTCGGTTACTACGCGCGGGCCCGCAACATGCACAAATGTGCCGCGGTGGTGGCCGGCGACCTGGGCAGTGTCTTTCCCGATACCGAGGAGGCTCTGCGCAAACTTCCCGGCATCGGCCCCTATACGGCGGCCGCGATTGCGGCGATCGCCTTCGACAAGCCCGCGGTCGTGGTCGACGGCAACGTGGAACGCGTGATGGCCCGCTATTTTGCGGTCGAGACGCCCTTGCCCACCGCCAAGCCCGAACTCCACGAGCTTGCGGCACGCCTGACACCCGCGGCACGGCCGGGCGATTACGCCCAGGCAGTGATGGATCTAGGGGCCACCGTCTGCACACCCCGCAGCCCCAAATGCCTGCTCTGCCCGTTGTCAGGCGGCTGTGCCGCGCATGCGGCCGGGATTGCCGAAAGCCTGCCGCGCCGGGCGGCGAAAACGCCAAAGCCGACCCGTTACGGGATCGTATTCTGGATCGAGAAGAACGACGGCGCGGTGCTGCTCCGCCGCCGGGAGGAAAAAGGGCTGCTCGGCGGCATGATGGAGTTTCCGTCCTCCACATGGGGCAGCGAAGAGTTCGCTCTTGCAGAAGTGTTGCCAGAGGCGCCCGTGGGGGTTCCTCCGGACGCCGCCTGGCAAGTGCTTGACGGCATCGTCCGGCACACGTTCACGCATTTTCATCTTAAACTCGTCGTGGCCCGGGTCCGGCTCGTTGAAAGCGCAGGGATCAAGGGCGTCTGGCTGCCGCCCGACCGTTTCGACGAGGCGGCCTTGCCGAGCCTCATGAAAAAGGTCGCCCGGCACGCCCTGCTGGCCGCAGCCTCGGATCCTCAGTTGGCGTAGGACTTGCCGCCGATATTCGTCGGATGCGCGTGCAGCGGCACACCGGAATAAGGATCGACGTAGACAAGATAGTAGCGCCCGTCCCGGTTCACGGCGCGGACTTCGTAAACGCCACGCTGATAGATGAAGCCGAGCCCGTTGTGCGGACCAGGGTGATACTGTGCGCCGATCACCCGGCTATATCCGGCCCGGTTCAACCGTCGGCCGACTTCAGCCGCATCCAGGATTGTGCCGGGCGCTGCCTGCGGGGGCGGATTTACCGAACGGCTGGCGGAAGGCCCGGGCGATGGCGGCGGCTGCGCGCCCGGCACAAGGGCTCGGGGGCCAGCATTGGCGCCCGGTACAGCGCCTGGCGCCGAACCCGGCCCGATGGCGGAATAGGAATTCGGATAGGCGCGATTGCGATGGCCGTAGCCGTGCCCATACGGAGAAAGTCCGAAGAACTGTCCGATACCGATCGAGACGCCGGCACTGCTGTTGCCGCCGAGCGGAAATCCGAAGCCGAACCCCACACCGAAGCCGATGCTGGTGCCGGCATGTGCATTCGACGAAAGCCCTGCAAGTCCGAGGGCGAGTGCGCCCGCGGTCACTGTTGCGCGAAGTGTCATGTGCGCCTCCTGTCTGAAAACCGGGCCTCGGTTGTCGTCTGGGCGGCTATCCTATCAAATCGCGAAGCTCCCGTGTTGTTCATAAAAGCCGGAAAATCGCTGCGAAATTGGGTACACTGACCGGGTAAACCGCTGCCGCGCGCCGGTTTTTCGAGAAATCGCCATTCATCCCGGGTTCAGGGCCCCTCAGCCATAGTCTGCACCATGACTGGACCGAACCGACAAAGTGTTCTGCGCGCTGCGCGGACCGTGGCGATTGCGTCCGTGATTGCCGCGCAGATGATTGCGCCGGCAGCCACGGTGGCCGAGGCCGTGCCCCTTCCCGCGCCCGTGCAGATTGCGCAGTCCGGGCAGGACCGGGCTCAGGAAGCCGTCCGCAAGGGGCTGATCCTGCCGCTGCGCACGATTATCGGCACAATCTCGGGGAGCTATCATGGCCGCCAGCTTGGAGCGCAGTTGTCAGAACAGGGCCGCAACCGATGGATTTACACGGTCAAGTGGATCACGCCGAAGCGCGACGTTCTGCATTTCGTCGTCAATGCGCAGAACGCACAGATCATCAACGTAAGGGGGCGCGGGGCCGCCGCCGCGCGCAAATAATCATGCGAATTCTCGTCGTCGAGGACGATCCCGATCTGGCCCGCCAGCTGGCGGATGCCCTGAAGAACGCCGACTATGCGGTCGACACCGCAAGCGACGGCGAGGAAGGGCACTACATGGGCGAGACCGAGCCCTACGATGCGGTCATTCTCGATCTGGGGTTGCCGGTGCTCGACGGCGTGACGGTGCTGGAACGCTGGCGCTCGGAAGGGCGCAATATGCCGGTTCTCATTCTGACCGCGCGCGACCGGTGGAGCGAAAAAGTTGCAGGGTTCGATGCTGGGGCCGACGACTATGTGACCAAGCCCTTCCGTACCGAGGAAGTGCTGGCGCGGGTGCGGGCGCTGATCCGGCGCTCGGCCGGGCATGCGGCATCCGAACTCGACTGCGGCCCGGTCAAGCTGGATACACGCGCGAACCGCGTCTGGGTCGGTGCCGAGCCGCTGAAACTCACCAGTCACGAATACACGGTCCTGTCCTACCTGATGCATCATCCCGACAAGGTCATTTCCAGAACCGAGCTGACCGAGCATATTTACGATCAGGATTTCGACCGCGACTCGAATACCATCGAGGTATTCATCGGCCGCCTGAGGAAAAAACTTGGCGTCAACGTTATCAAAACGGAACGAGGCCTCGGCTACCGGCTCTCCGAACCTGAAGACGCCTGACTCTCGGGTCGTGTCTGACGGGCCGGCGGCGGCCGGCGGCAAGTCGCTCACGTTCCGCCTCGTCGCGGCCGCGGCGACCTGGATCACGCTGGCGCTCGTGGTCGGGGGGTTTCTGCTAGTCGGGTTGTTCCGCGAATATGCCGAAAGCCAGTTCGAACGCGAGCTTACGGGATATCTCGAGCGTCTGACCCAGGTCGTCGAGTTGAATGAAAAAGGTATTCCCCGGGTGACGGGGCCGGTGGCGCTGCCGTTTGAAAGCCAGGCGAGCGGGTACTACTGGCAGGTCGCGGTACCGGGCAAGCGCACCATGATATCGCCCTCGCTCTGGGATGAGGAGCTGGAGCTTCCGGCGCCGGCCACCGGTGCCGCGGCCGACAAACTCCGCCGCTATCTCATTTCCGGGCCTGATGGAAATACGCTTCAGGTGCTCGAGTCGATCACCGCGTTTCCGGGGCCGCGCGCCAGGGGCGCGAAAAAACCGCCCGATGTCCAGGTGCGGCTCGCGGTCGCAGTCGACCGTTCCGCACTCGATGCGGCAGTCGGCGACTTCACCTGGATTCTCGTGGTTTCGCTGGGCGCGCTCGGCCTCGGGCTGATCTTCGCCATCGTCGTGCAGGTTCGTTTCGGTCTCAAACCGCTCGGCCGGATGCGCGAGGCGCTTGCCGATATCCGCACCGGCAAGGCCGAACGCATGAAGGGCGAGTATCCCGCGGAGGTCACACCGCTGATCGAGGACCTCAATGCGGTGCTCGGCCACAATGCCGATATTGTCAATCGGGCACGCACCCATGTCGGCAACCTCGCGCATGCGCTCAAGACACCGCTCTCGGTGCTCACCAACGAAGCGGCCGGAGGCCAGCCGTCGGCCGAGACGGTCGCGGCGCAGACCCGCGCCATGCGCCGGCATGTGGATCACTATCTCGCGCGCGCGCGGACGGCGGCAACGAGCGGCGTGCTCGGCGCACGCACACAGGTACGCGAAACCGCTGAGGCGCTGGCGCGCACGCTGGCCCGCATCCATGTCGAGAAGGGGCTGGAGATCAATGTCAAGGGCGGCGCCTATCTGGCGTTCCGCGGCGAGCGGCAGGATCTTGAGGAGATCCTCGGGAATGTGATGGACAACGCCTGCAAATGGGCGCGGTCGGAAGTTGTCGTGCGGGTCGGGGCCGAAAGTGGCGCGCTCCGCATCACGATCGACGACGACGGGCCGGGGCTGACCGACGAGGAAATGGCGGGCGCCATGAGGCGCGGCGAGCGGATCGACGAAGACACGCCCGGCTCGGGGCTTGGACTTTCGATCGTGCGGGATATCTCGGCGCTCTATGGCGGCGGCGTGGCGTTGGCGCGCTCGCGTCTCGGAGGTTTGCAGGTGGTGCTGATGCTGCCGGCGGCCCATTTCGAGCCCGACGCGACCGACGGCCCCGAGGACGACGCGCTCTAGCGGCGGGCTGGTCCTGCTAGCAGAGCTCGGCGCGGACCTTCTCGCGCAGCAGATCGATCGGCACCGGCTTTCCCTTGTGCTCGTAATACCAGAAGGTCCAGCCGTTGCAGGACGGGGCGCCTTGCAGGTCGGCCGCCACCTTGTGGATCGAGCCTCGTGTGCCCGCGCCGCGGTTGTCGAGGCCTACGAGGGTGCCGTCGGCCTTGATGCGCGCGCGCCACCGCTTGCCGCGGTCGAACAGCACCTGGCCCGGGTCGAGCAGCCCGCGTTCGACGAGCCAGCCGAACGGAATACGCGGCGCCTGGCGCTTTGAAGGCGTTTCCATCAATTGCGGTTCGGTCGGCTCCAGGATCGCCCGGATACGTTTGTTGGCGAGTCGGGCGTAGTCCGGATCGCGCTCGATGCCGATCCACCGGCGGCAGAGTTTCTTTGCAACCGCACCCGTCGTGCCCGAACCGAAAAACGGATCGAGAATGACGTCGCCGACGTTGGTCGAGGCGAGGATTACCCTGTGCATCAGAGCTTCGGGTTTCTGCGTCGGGTGCGCCTTGTTGCCATCGCTGTTTTTTAGACGCTCGCCGCCGCTGCAGATTGGGATTACCCAGTCGCTCCGCATCTGCAGGTCGTCGTTGAGCGCTTTCATGGCGTCATAGTTGAAGGTGTAGCGCTTCTGCTCGCGGGATTTCGCGCTCCAGATTAGCGTCTCATGGGCGTTGGTGAAGCGCTTGCCGCGAAAGTTCGGCATCGGGTTGGATTTCCGCCAGACGATGTCGTTCAACGTCCAGAACCCGAGATCCTGCAGTGTCGTGCCGACGCGGAAAATGTTGTGATAGCTGCCGATCACCCAGATCGAGCCGTTGTCCTTCAATACCCGGCGCGCGGCTGTCAGCCAGTCGCGGGTCAGGCGGTCGTAGTCATCGAAACCGCCTATTTTATCCCAGTCCTGATCGACGCCATCGACGCGGGTATTGTTGGGGCGATGGAGCTCGCCCTGAAGCTGCAGATTGTAGGGTGGATCGGCGAAGATCATGTCGACCGAGCCTTCCGGCATCGCCTCCATGATCTCGATGCAGTCGCCAATGTGGATTTGCCCGGTTTTCACCGCCTCACGCTTGGCGCGTGTGTTCTTTTTCATTGCCGGCCCCTCCTCACCCCGGGTTTCGCCTGGGGGTTGCTCCCCCGAGTTGGCGCGCGGGAGCATGAGTCATCGGGGATTCGCCGTCAATAAGTATTTTGAGTCAAAAGGTTAACGGATGAGTCTCGCAATCGGCGCGAAGCTTCGCCTGTGGTGGACGGTAATTCCGTGAAGTTCCAGTGCCTCGCGATGCTGTCTGGTGCCATATCCGGCGTTGCGCTCCCAGCCGTACACGGGATGGACACGGGAGAGCTCCGCCATCAGGGCATCGCGGTGGACCTTCGCCGCGATCGAGGCTGCGGCGATCGAGAGGCTGAGCGTATCGCCCTTCACAACGGTCTGCACGGCGCAGGGCAAGTCGGGCGCGCGGTTGCCGTCAACCAGCGCGTTCGCGGGCCGGGCGGCGAGCCCTTCGACCGCGCGGCGCATCGCTAGCATGGTGGCGGCGAGAATGTTCAGCGCATCGATCTCCTCGACAGTTGCCATGCCGACGGAGATATCGGCGCAGGTTAGAATTTGCGGCAGCACTGCCTCCCGCTGGGCGGGTTTCAGGGCCTTGGAATCGTTGATTGCGGCGGCGAGCGCCGGGTCGAGCCGCCGGGTATCCAGGACCGCGGCGGCAGCTACGACGGGGCCAGCCCAGGGGCCGCGCCCGGCTTCGTCAACACCGGCCACGGTTCCGCTGCAGGCGGTCTCGAGCACGAGGTCAGGCATCGTCCTTTTCCGGCGTCGTCGGTTTGGTTTTCGGCGATTTTTTCGCGCGAGGCTTCTTGCGGGCCGGTTTTTTCAGCGCGGGTTCGGCGTCAGCCGCAGGCGGAGGGGTCTCCGGCTTTCCGTCTTCTGCTTTCTTGCCGTCCCGCTCTTCGGCCAGGCGCCGGTGGTGGTGGACCAGCCGGTCGGTGAATGTATGGGTCTTTCGCCGCGCGTTCGTAAGGCCGTCCTCGGCGCGCTTGAACGCGCTGAGCGCGACGCGGCCGCCGATCAGGCGCACGACCTGTTCGAGCGAGGTCACGCTGACGAGCGCCACCCGCAACAGGCGCCGCACCATGATCTGCCAGATCGGCGCGAACAGCAGCGAAAACGCGGCGACAGCGACAATCAGGTTGTTTTCCTCCGGCGTGATCACCTTGTTCGCGACACCCGCGGTGCCGAGGACGAACGAGAACTCACCGATCTGCGCGAGCAGCACGCCGGCGATGAAGGCGTGCGGCCAGGGCTCTCCCGTCAGGCGCAGGATGACGACATTGAGCAGTGTCTTCAGCACAGTGACGAACAACAGCAGGATGATCACCGTGCCGAGATTGTCCCAGATGTAGTTGATGTCGATCAGCAGGCCGATCGACAGGAAGAACATCATCAGCAGCACGGTCTGGATCGTGTGGGTGCTGTGGATCATCTCCGAGCGGACGGTGCTGTTGCCGATGATGAGGCCCGCGAGAAAGGCGCCGAAGGCGGGCGAGAGGCCGAGCAGGCCCGTGACCGCCGCGCCGACAAAGCAGAAGACGAGGCCTGCAAGCGCGGTCAGGTCGGGGTTGCCCGCCACCAGTTTCGAGAACGGAAGCTCGAGTTTCTGGCGCCGGCTGAAGAACAGGATGAAGCCCGTCAGCAGCGCTATGGAGCCCGCGATCTTGACGACATCGAGCCAGCCGAATCCGCCCTCGCCGAAGGTGTTGATGACCAGCATCATCGGCACCACGGCCAGATCCTGGGCGATCAGAACGCCGATGGTGATGGTCGCGACGGGGGTGCGCAGGATGTTCATCTGCTCCAGCATCTTGACCACGACGGCGGTGCTGGAAAGCGCGATCACGAAGCCGAACAGCACGGCGATCGGCAGCGGCCAGTCGACCACCCAGGCCAGTCCGAACATGACCAGCAGACTGATCGCGATCATCAGGAGGGTGGCGCCGACGGTGGTTTTCCAGACCGCGCGGAAGGCGACAAGGCTCATCTCCATGCCGATGAAGAACAGCAGCATGAGAACGCCGAGCTCGGCAAGGAAGCTGATTTCGTCGCGCCGCTCGACCACCGGGAAGACCGAGGGTCCGAGCAGGACGCCCGCGAGAATGTAGCCGACGACAGCAGGCTGGCGCAGCCGCGTCATGACCATGCCGCAGCAGAGGG
>JAJFFI010000335.1 GCA_021776755.1 Alphaproteobacteria bacterium
GAGTTTCATGTCGGCGGGCGGGGCCTTGCCGTAGCTGGTCAGCAGCGAATAGACATAGTCGGCGCCATTGGCGCGGGCCTTGACGATGAGCGACAGATCGGGCGGCAGCGCACCGCCGTTGGCCGAACGCGCCGCGTTCTCGTTCGCAAACGGTGCGACGAAGTGATCCTTCGGCAGCGCCTTCCGCGTGAACATTTCGCCCTGGTCGTCCGGGCCGTCGCGGATCTCTTTTTCGGCCGCAATCGCCTTCACCTCGGCCTCGGAAAAGCCGATATCCTGAAGGTTGCGGTAGGCCACGAGCTTGAGCGAGTGACACGCAGCACATACCTGGCTGTAGACGTACCAGCCGCGCTGCAGCGAGGCCTTGTCGTAGGTGCCGAAGATGCCGGACCACGTCCAGCCGCCCTCGGGGGCGTGGAGCTCGGCGCCTTCGCCGGCCGCCCGGGCCGCGCCCGATCCGGCCGAAAGTGCGGCCGCGACGGCCGCCGCCGTGATGAGGTTCTTGAAACTGTTCATCAGGCCTTCTCCATCGGCGCGGTCTTCACGGCACCGGCAGCCGCGCCCGCGGGAGCGTTACCGCCTCCCTTGAGCACCGGTTCGCTGATGCTGGCCGGTAATGGTTTGGTTTTCTCGAGATATCCGAGCAGCGGGAAGACCACCAGGAAATGCGCGAAGTAATAGAGCGTCGCGATCTGGCCGAGATGGATCCATTTGAACCACGCAACGCCCGAGAACACGGGATCGCCCGGCGCGTTGCCGCCGACGAAGGTCAGCACCACGCAGTCGAGCAGGAAGACCCAGAAGAAGATTCGGTAGGTCGGGCGGAACTTGGCGCTCCGCACCGGCGAGGTGTCGAGCCAGGGCAGGTCGAAGAGCACGCCGATCGAGCCGAACATCGCAATCACGCCCAGCAGTTTGGCGGGGATGAACAGGAACCCGAAATCGATCGAACGCAGGATCGCGTAGAACGGCAGGAAGTACCATTCGGGCACGATGTGCTCGGGCGTCACCAGCGGATTGGCCGGGATGTAGTTGTCCGGATGCCCCATGAAGTTCGGCGCCCAGAACACGAATGCCGCGTAGACCATCAGGAAGACGCCGATCCCGAACAGATCCTTGATCGTGTAGTAGGGATGGAAGGCGATCGAGTCCTGCGGGCCCTTCATGTCGATGCCAAGCGGGTTGTTCGAGTGCGCCTTGTGAAGCGCCATGACATGCAGGACGATCACGCCGACTAGCACGAACGGAAGCAGATATTGCAGGCTGAAGAAGCGTTTCAGCGTCGGCTTGTCGACCGCAAAGCCGCCCCACAACAGGGTCACGATCTGGTCGCCCACGACCGGGATCGCCGAGAACAGATTGGTGATGACCGTGGCGCCCCAGAAGCTCATCTGGCCCCAGGGAAGCACGTAACCCATGAACGCAGTCGCCATCATCAGCAGCAGGATCACGACGCCGATCATCCACAAGAGCTCGCGCGGCTTCTTGTAGGAGCCGTAGTACATGCCGCGGAAGATGTGGATGTAGACCACGATGAAGAACATCGAACCGCCGTTCATGTGAATGTAGCGGATCAGCCAGCCGAAGTTCACGTTCCGCATGATGTGTTCGACGCTCTCGAACGCATGGTCGGTGTGCGCGGTGTAGTGCATCGACAGAAAGATGCCGGTGACGATCATGATCACCAGCACGAACCCGGCGAGTGAGCCGAAATTCCACCAGTAATTCAGGTTTCTCGGCGTCGGGTAATCGTACATCTCGTGCTGCATCTGGGAGACCACCGGCAGCCGGTCATCCACCCATTTCAGCAACTTGTTGTCGATCGTCCGGTTTTCTCCGGCCATGTCTGCTTCCCTCTCTTGAGCGCTCGCGCGCCTCGGCCCCTGCCCGGCTTGGTCCAGTCAGGCGTCAGCCGATCTTGATCTTCGTGTCGGTGGCGAACGTATAGGGCGGAATTATCAGATTCTTCGGCGCCGGACCCTTCAGGATGCGGCCCGAGGTATCGTAATGCGACCCGTGACACGGGCAGTACCAGCCGCCGAATTCGCCATGCGGCTCGGATGGCTTCTGGCCCTTCGGAATGCAGCCGAGATGCGTGCACACGCCAACCATGATGAGCCATTCCGGCTTCTCGACCCGGTCGGCGTCGGTCTGGGGGTCGGGTAGCTCGCCGAGCTTGACCTCCCTCGCCTTCTCGATCACCTCGGGCGTGCGGCGGTCGATGAAAACCGGCTTGCCGCGCCACTTGACGGTGACCCGCTGCCCAAGCTCAATTCCCGAAATATCGACCTCGATCGACGCGAGTGCCAGCACGTCGGCCGACGGGTTCATGCTGTCGATGAACGGCCAGACCGCGACCGCCGCGCCGACGGCGGCAAAACCGCCCGCGGTCAGCGTCAGGAAATCGCGCTTGGATTCGTCATGATCGCCGGCTGTGGTGGGAGTCGCCATGTATGTCTTCCCCTATGCGGACCGTTTTCGGCCCGATCTGACCCCATTTGAACCCGCCGCCGCGGCGGATTCCCCGCGCCTCCGGCGATACGGCCCGGACGCAGCGGAAAACAGGTGTGGACAGCGCCGCCCTGCAGGCCGGGCCCTGTCCGGTTTTTTCCTTGATCCGTGCCGTTTTCCGCGACCGGACCGGCCGGGAACGTGCACCGGATTGTGCGGCATCGGTATAGTGCAAAATTTGCCGCAGCGCAAAACCCAAAAGGGGTAGAAACGGCGATTTTGGCGCGGTGCACCTCGCTTTTTTCGCAGATTTCCAGCTTCGCGTCCGGTACACCACCCTCATGCGCCTCGCCCTCTTCGAACCCGACATTCCGCAGAACGCCGGCGCCGTCATGCGGCTGGCCGCTTGCCTCGGTGCCGGCGTCGACGTGATCGGCCCCTGCGGCTTCGTGCTTGACGACCGCCGCATGCGCCGCGCGGGCATGGACTATCTCGACGGGCTCGACCTGATCGTGCACGAAAGCTGGGCACGGTTCCGCGATTCCGGTGCCGGCGCGCCCGGACGCCGGCTCATACTCTTGACCACGTGCGGGGCGACGCCCTACACCGCGATCCGGTACCGGTCGGGCGACGTGCTGGTGCTGGGCCGAGAATCGGCCGGCGTGCCTGAAGACGTGCATGCCGCGGCCGACAAGGCGGTAATGATTCCGATGGCGCCGGGCGCGCGGTCGCTGAACATGGCGACGGCCGCGGCGATCGTGCTGGGCGAGGCGGTCAGACAGATAGGAATGTCCACATGAATGAAACCGGGACCGAAGCACAGAAAGCCCGCGCATCCGAATGGTTCGAGACGCTGCGCGACCGCATCTGCGCCGCGTTCGAGGCCATCGAGGACTCGTTCGACGGCCCCGGCGGACCCGGTCTCGACCCGGCCACGCCGGCCGGCCGGTTCGAGCGTAGCGCCTGGCAGCGCCCGGATAAGAAAGTCTCATCAGGGGGTGGCGGCGTGATGTCGGTCATGCGGGGGCGGGTGTTCGAGAAAGTCGGCGTCAACGTCTCGACCGTCCACGGCACCTTTTCGGATGAATTCGCGGGCCAGATTCCCGGCACCGACAAAAGCCCCGCCTTCTGGGCCGCGGGCATTTCGCTGGTCGCACACATGCGCTCGCCGAAGGTTCCGGCGGTTCATATGAACACCCGCCACATCGTGACCGGCAAGGCCTGGTTCGGCGGCGGCGCCGACCTCACGCCGATGGTGCCTGACGACACCGACACCGCCGATTTCCACGCCGCCCTGAAAGCGGCCTGCGACGGACACGAACCCGGCGACTACGCGCGCTTCAAGGCGTGGTGCGACGACTATTTCTTCCTCAAGCACCGCAACGAGGCGCGCGGCGTGGGCGGCATCTTCTTTGACAACCTCGACTGCGCGGATGCCGCGGACTGGGACGCCAAATTCGCCTTCACCCGGGCGGTCGGCGAGGCGTTTCTGGAAATTTATCCGGATATTGTCCGCCGCCATATGGACGAGCCCTGGGCCGAAGCCGAACGCGCACACCAACTGGTCCGGCGCGGGCGTTATGTCGAGTTCAACCTGCTCTACGACCGCGGCACGAAGTTCGGCCTGATGACCGGCGGCAATACCGAGGCGATCCTGATGTCCCTGCCGCCCGAAGTGCGCTGGCCGTAGGAAGCGCATTCAATTCCCAAGACTCAGGCAAGGTTTTCCCTCACGCGAACGCCGGTACCTCATAGGGGGCTGCCGCGATCTCGATCGCATCCTGCAGGTCGACCGCGCCGTTGAACAGCGCGCGGCCGACGATGGCGCCGGCGATGTTGGGCAGATGGCGCAGCGTCGAGATGTCGTCGAGCGACTTCACCGTACCGCTCGAGATCACCGGGATCGAGACCGCAACGGCAAGTTCGGTGGTCTGGGCAAAACTGGCCTCCGGCGCCTCGATGTCGCAATCGATATCGGTGTAGATCAGGGCCGCGACGCCCGAGCTTTCGAGGTCTTTCGCGACCTCAAGCGCCGTGAAACTGGTGGTCACCTTCCAGCCCTCGATCACGACCATGCTGTTTCGCGCATCGACGCTGACGACAATCTTGTCCGGATGATGCGCGCAGGCGTTGCGGACCAGCGTGCGGTCCTTCACCGCGGCCGTGCCGAGGATGACCCGCTCGGCGCCGTGCTCGAACCACCACTCGACCGTGTTCATGGTGCGCACGCCGCCCCCGACCTGGACCGGAATGTCGACCGTCCTGATGATCTCGCAGATCTGGTCGGCGTTGTGGCGGCCGCCCTGCAGCACACCGTCGAGATCGGTGATGTTGAGCCATTCGGCGCCCGCCGCCTCGAACGTCTTCGCGGCCTCGAGCGGCGTCATGTCGAAGACGATCGGGTCCTCGATGACGCCGCGGCGCAGGTTCACGCACTTGCCGTCCTGAACTTCGATATCCGGATAAATGATCATGCAAACCTCCCGGTTGGAAACCTTGGGTTGGCAGAGGCCCGCGGCAGTGCAGCGCGAACAGGCCGTTTTTCCGGGGTGCCTGCAGGCTGCCTGTGGCGGACTCTGTTTATTGAGCTGCCTTCAGTATAGAAGACTCCGGCCCGGGCGTCCTGCCAGCGGGCGACATGGAATCAGCGGGAGGCGACCTTCGATGGGATCGGAAACTTCATCTGAAAAACAGGGCGAAGGCAGCTGCCTCTGCGGCGCCGTGCGCTACGAGGTGCGGGGTCCGCTCCGCCCGGTGATCTATTGTCACTGCCAACAATGCCGCAAGAGCACTGGACACTACATGGCCGCGACCGCGGCCGCGCGCGAGGATCTCGTGCTGACCGAAGACCGGGGTCTGAAATGGTACCGCTCGTCGGACGTCGCGCGACGGGGGTTCTGCGGGACCTGCGGGTCGACGCTCTTCTGGGAAGCCGACAACCGGGGGCACATCGCGATCGCCGCCGGCACACTCGATGGCGCAACCGGCATCAAGGGCGAGGCGCATATCTACTGCGACTTCGCGGGCGACTATTACAATCCGGCCAAAGACGGCCTTCCGGTGCATCGCGCCCACGGCGCAAGTGTCATGCCGCCGGGCGATTGACGTGCGGCTGATCGTCTTGCGCAGATCCATCACAGATCCCGGGCATGGCTGAGACCCCGACGAAACCGTCGGCAGCCGGCACGCCCGCGGCGGCCTTTCCCGCTACGGTCACCCGGCGCGACCGGATCGCCGGTATCCTCTTGATGCTGGCGGCGACCTCGATTCTGCCGTTCAATGACGCGATCGCAAAATCGCTGACGGCGGGTTTTCTGGTGGTGCAGGTCGTGTGGGCGCGGTTCGCCTTTCACGCCCTGATGATCGGGCCCGCCGTCATTGCGCGCCACGGCGTGCGGGCGCTCTGGCCCGAACGCCCCTGGGTGCAGATCGCCCGCGGTTTCCTGATCGGTTTTTCGACACTCTGTTTCGTCACCTCGATCAGCCGGGTGCCGATGGCGGATGCGGTGGCGCTCTTGTTCGTGACGCCGCTGCTGGTCACCGCGCTGTCGCCGTTCCTGCTTGGCGAATCGGTCGGGCCGCGGCGCTGGGCCGCGGTGATCGTCGGCTTCATCGGCGTCCTCATCGTGGTGCGGCCGGGCGCGGACGTCACCGATCCCTACGCCTTCTTCGCGCTGGGTGCGGGCGTCTCGAACACCTTCTATGTGATCCTGACGCGAACGGCATCGACCACGGCACCGCCGCTGGTGAGCCTCTTCTATACCGGCCTCATCCCGGCGCTCGGCTACAGCCTCGCCCTGCCCTTCGTCTGGCAACTACCGACCGCGCTTGAGTGGGGCATGATGGTGGCGATGGCGGCCTGCGGGGCGATGGCGCATCTGCTGCTCATCGGATCCTACACCCGGGCGCCCGCGCCCTATCTGCAGCCTTTCGCCTACAACGAGATCACCATGTCGGTGGTGATCGGCTTCCTCGTGTTCGGCGATTTTCCCGATGCGGTGACCTGGGGCGGGATCGCGGTGATCGTCGCAAGCGGCATTTACATTTCGTTCCGCGAACGGGTGCGCCGTGAAGGGTCTCCCTGAATCCGCCACATTCGTGCAACATCACTCGCAACCGTGTGGGCGTTTGATTAAAGTACCGCTCAATCGGGCCCAAGGCCCCAAACCGTTTCGATAATCGGGAGTTCCCTTCATGTCGCTGTCGTATCCGTCGCTCCGGCCGGTTGGCGCGCTCGCTCTTGGCGTCGCCGTGCTGCTGGCTGCAAACCTTCTCGCCGTTACCGGATCCCAGGCCGAGTCGCTGAAACCGTTCTTCGGCCATTTCTCGGGGGAGGGCGTCGCGAACTCGGAACAGGTCGTCGAACTCGGCCTCAAGGAGCGCGATCTGGATGTCGTGATCGAGCCCGCCGGCGACGGCATGACGGTCAACTGGACGACCGTTGTCCGCAGGGACGGCGAAGCCGTGAAGCGGTCGACGACGACCATCGAGTTCAAACCCACTGACGACCCGAATGTCTTCAAGGCCGTCGGCCGCGACGAGCCGCTCGGCATCAGCGGCTATTCCTGGGCCGCTATCGATGGGCATAAGCTGACCGTCTACATTCTCGCCGTCGACGCGCGGACGGGATCGTATAACCTGCACAGCTACGAGCGCACCCTGAAGGGGGCGACGGGCATGGAGCTCAAGTTCCTGCGCATCAAGAACGGCAAGCCCAAGGTCATCGTGCAGGGCACGTTGAAGCGCAAGTAGGCGGCCGGGCAACACGCAATTCCGATCTCTTTCCGGGGGTAACCAGACCGATGAAATCCATCTTCCGCAGCCTGTTCGCCGCAGCCTTCCTCGCCGGCGCCCTGTCCTTTGTGGTTCCCGCGCAGGCCCAGGACGCCACCCCGAAGGCCTTTTACGGGGTCTACAGCGGCACCGGCATCGCGCGCTCGAAGGACAGCTTTTACTTCGGCATCACCATGCGCGATCTCGACGTCGAGATCCGGCCCGCCGATGGCGGCGGCTTCACGGTCAAATGGACGACCGTGCTGCGCCAGGGGGGAACACCCGAAAATCCCGACGTTCGCAAGAAGGGCACCACGCTGACCTTCGCGCCCGCCGAGGGCGGCAAGCTCTTCAAGGGCGTGGAGCGCACGGACCCCTATTCCGAGGAAGGCCTCGCCTGGGCGCGCATCAACAAGCGCACGCTCACGGTCTACATCATGACCATTTCCGGGAACGGCAAATACAACTTGCAGTCCTACGCCCGCACGATCTCGGGCCGCGGCATGGACCTCGAGTTCACCCGCATCAAGGGCGGCGAAACGACCCGCTCGGTGAAGGCGAAGCTGGTCAAGCAGGCGGAGTAGTCCGGCCGGCTAGGTCTGGTCCAGGCTCGAAAGCAGCGTCCTGCGGTCCGCGGTAAAATCGCTATCGATCCATTTCTGCTCGAGTTCTCGAAGGGCTTCGCCGACGGCGGGGCCCTTTTCGATTCCGGCGTCGACCAGATCCTGACCGGTGACCGGCAGCTCGGGACGCTCCCAGGCCTCGGCGGCGGCAAGTTCCGCTGCCAGTGCCGCGACGCCGCCGGGATCGCGCGCGGCGGCCAGATGCACGAGGTCGGAAAACAGCGGCGCGCCGAGGCGGTAGAGCGCGGCCCGGCGGGCACGGTCATCGGCGGGCAGGTCGAAGCCTGGCGCGGCTCCGGCGATCGCGACGAGCCGGTCCCGCTCGAGATTTGACAACCGCAACGCCCCGGCCGCGTCGGCCACGATTCCGGGATCCGCGGGCAACAGGGCGGCCAGCCGGCGCACCGGGTCGGGAGCCGCTTCGATCTTCGAAAGCGCCGCAAGCAGCCCGGTCCCTGCGTCGGCGGGCAGGATCTGCTCCAGCACGCCATCGCCGCGCATCATCTCGATCACCGGCGCTGGTTCGGGGGCGGCCAGCAGCTTCAGCAACTCGACCCGTACCCGCTCGGCCGAAAGTCCCGGCAGCTTGTCCGCATGACGGCGGCAGGCGGCGACGGCGTCCGGGTCCGGCGCGCCTTCGCCATAGTGTGCATGAAACCGGTAGAACCGCAGGAGGCGCAGTACGTCCTCGGTGATCCGCGCGTCCGCATCCCCCACGAACCGCACCCGGCCCGCGCGGAGATCGGGGATGCCGTTTCCGGGATCGTGGATCGTGCCATCGGGCGACAGGGAGATCGCGTTCATGGTGAAGTCGCGCCGGGCGGCGTCCTCGGCCCAGTCGTCGGTGAAGGCCACGACCGCGTGCCGGCCGTCGGTCTCGACGTCGCGCCGGAGCGTCGTGATCTCGAAGGGCCGCCCCTTGCTGACCGCCGTGACGGTGCCGTGCTCGATCCCCGTCGGGATCGCCTTGAGACCGGCGGCTTCGAGCTTTTCGATCACGGTCTCCGGGCGGTCGGGCGTGGCGATATCGATATCGGCAACCGGCCGGCCGATCAGCGCATCCCGGACACAGCCGCCGACGAAACGCACATCCGTCCCATCGGTTGGGCCATCAGCCGGGCCGCCAGCCAACGCGTCGATCACCGCGCGGGTCGCAGCGCTCTGCGTCCAGGGCTGCGGCGCGAGCGTTTCCGTTGCCCGGGTTTTGGGCGGGGACATGATCAGTCGGCGGGTTTGGGCGCGGTCGTTCCGGGGACGGCGGACTTCGGCTTGAACCCGCCGTCGATCACCTTGCCGTCCTCGACCCGCGGCGGCTGGTAGACGCCATCGCCGACGCCGCCGTCTTCCTTGAAAAACAGAAACGCGAACGAGCCGACCAGCAGCAATCCGCCGGCCAGCACGTACCAGTAGATCGGCCCTGTCAGCCAGTCCGGCACTTCGTCGCCCGCCTTCGCCGCCCGGCTCCGCCGGTTCGCCATATAGGCGACATAGACCAGTGTCGGCAGCAGCAGCGGCAAAACGTATTGCAGAAAAACTCTCATGATCCGTTCAGCACATCCGAAAGATTGACCAGCATCCCGGCCGTCGCCCCCCAGATCTCGCGGTTCTCGTAGGGCATTACGTAAAAATACCGCGGCTTGCCTTCATAAATGCGGCTGTGCTTCTCACGGTTGGCCGGGTCCATCAGGAAGGTGAGCGGCACCTCGAACACCTCGGCAACCTCGAAGCGGTCGGGTTTGGCCTCGTAGGGCGGGGTGATGAAGCCAACGACCGGGGTCACCAGAAACCCGGTGCGGGTCTCGTAATCGTCGAGCCGGGCGACGATCTCGATGTCGGCCTCTGGGATGCCGACCTCTTCCTCGGTCTCCCGAAGCGCTGCCCTGATCGGGTCTTCCTCGTCCTCGGGATCGATCTTGCCACCGGGAAAGCTGATCTGACCCGCGTGGTCGTGCAGGTGATCGGTGCGCTGGGTCAGCAGCACCGCGATGTGGTCTGCGTGGGCGACCAGCGGCACCAGGACAGCCGCGTGCAGGAGGTCGTCCGGGCGGTCCATGCCGGGGTTGAGGTCGAAGTCGCTCCGCCGCGATATCTGCGCCGGGCCGGGCCGCGCCGGATGTGCCACCGTGCGCAGCCGGTCCTCGATGTCGGCCCGCTTCATGCGCCCTCGTCGAGGCTGCCGAGCGGGTGAAACGCGCCGGCGCTCCAGACCCCGAAGGTCCTGCCGTCCGCGCCGGTCACGCCGCGGGCGACCAGCTGGTACCAGGCGCTCCGCAGGATGCGCGCCTCCAGGTCGTCGCGCACCAGAATGTAAGGCACCGGCGTATCGGTGCCGGAGGCTTCCTCGATCCGCAGGGGATGGCCGGCATCGAGCGGCACCGCGTCATCGAGATTGGTGCGGATCGTGATCTGCTGAACCTCGCCCTCGCCCTCGGCCAGCACCTCGACCCCCATGAACGGCACGTCCTCGACCGTGATCCGCCCGGCTTCGACCGGCGTCACCAGCCAGTATTCGCCATCGTCATCGCGGCGAATCACCGTCGACAGCAACTTGACCAGCTTCATCCGGTTGAACGGCGTGCCCATGTAGAACCAGGTGCCGTCGTAGTCGATGCGGATGTCGAACGTGCCGCAGATGTCGGGCCACGGAAATGGCGGCCCGCCTTTCTTTGCGGGTTCGGCGGCGCGGGCGATGTCTTCAAGGTCAGTCACGTGCGGGCTCGTCGGTGCTTGCCGGAAGCGGGCGGGCGTTAATGCCGCCCCCTTCATGTGGGGTCGGCCGCGAGTGTACCAAGCCCGCGCGCATCACGAAAAGGTGCAACGGGCGCGGGCACGGGAATCCTCGCAAACTCTGGCCACGGGCCACAAAAAGTCCCAATTTGGGGACGCAAATGCATGCGCAAATCCGCACATTCCCGGCAAAGGCCGCTAGACTGCTTCGCCGGACCCGACATATGCCCCAATCCTCCAGCGGGAGACTCCCTTGGCCAGCGTGACATCCAGCAAACAGGACAACCAGACCCCGCCCGATCCCGACCGCCTGGTCGCCGACATCGAGGCGCTGAGCAAGCAGATGGGCAAGGTGCGCCAGGGCATCGGCGCGATGATCTTCGGGCAGCGCGCGGTCGTCGACGCGACCCTGATCACGCTGCGCGCGGGCGGCCATGCCCTGCTGATCGGCCTGCCGGGGCTTGCCAAGACGCGGCTGGTCGAGACCCTCGGCACGGTGCTGGGGCTCGACGAAAAACGCGTCCAGTTCACGCCCGACCTG
>JAJFFI010000336.1 GCA_021776755.1 Alphaproteobacteria bacterium
CGGGCCCGAGGCGTGCTCGAGCACATCGAGCAGTTCGCGGAGCCAGCGGTATTGGCGGCCGTCGACTTTCGCCGCCTTGCCCGCCGTCAGCGAACCGTCGGCCTGCTTGTACTGCCAGTGCGCGGCAACCCCGAGCTCGGCGATCTCATGCATCTCGGGCGTGCGGATCTGGATCTCGATGCGCTGGCGTTCAGGCCCGAAGACCGTCGTGTGGATCGAGCGGTAGCCATTCGGTTTCGGAACCGATATGTAATCCTTGAACCTGCCGGGCACGAGCTGATAGCGGCTGTGGATCACGCCGAGTGCTGCGTAGCAGTCCTGCACGCTCTCGACGACGACGCGGAACGCCATGATGTCGGAGAGCTGCTCGAAGCCGACGTTCTTGTGCTCCATCTTGGTCCAGATGGAGTACGGCCGCTTCTCCCGCCCGAACGCGCGGGCCGCGATCTGTTCACCCGCCAGCACTTCGGCGAGCTCCCGCAGGATGCGCTCGACCAGGTCACCACCTTCGGCGCGGAGAAAATCGAGGCGCGCGAGGATCGAGCGGCGCGCATCCGGGTTGAGCTCGCGGAACGCGATGTCCTGCAACTCGTCCTTGACCTCGTGCATGCCGATGCGCTCGGCGAGCGGGGCATAGATGTCCATCGTCTCGCGGGCGATGCGGGTGCGCCTTTCCGGGTCCTCGATGAAATGCAGCGTGCGCATGTTGTGCAGCCGGTCGGCGAGCTTGACCAGCAGCACCCGGATGTCCTCCGACATCGCGAGGACGAGCTTGCGGAAATTCTCCGCCTGCTTGGACGCCGATGTGTCCGACTGCAATTCGATCTGGGTGAGCTTGGTGACACCATCGACGAGCCGCCCGACCTCATGGCCAAACAGGTCCGAGATTTCCTCGATGGTCGCGTCGGTATCCTCGACGGTGTCGTGCAGCAGCGCGGTGATGATCGAGCTGCCGTCGAGCTTGTAGTCGGTGAGGATGCCCGCGACCTCGAGCGGGTGCAGGAAATACGGGTCGCCCGAGGCGCGCGTCTGGGAGCCGTGCTTGCGCATCGAATAGACGTAGGCGCGGTTGAGCGCGTCCTCGTCGACCGCCGGGTCGTAGGCGCGCACTTTCTCGACCAGTTCGTACTGGCGGATCACGGCGCGCCTCCCGTGGGAATGCGCGCCGGGCCGGTCAGGAATGCAAGGCTGGGTTTACGTGCGCCCGGAGGGCGCCGGGCCGGGTCAGGCCGCCGCGTTGGAAAAAATGATGCGCAGCGGCTGCCGTCCATTATTCCCCGTCTTCACCGCCGCCTTCGTCGTCCGCTGCGCTGTTCTCGGCAACGTCCGCGGCGATGCGCGGCTCGATCTTGACTTCCATGTCCTCGGTGAAATCATCCTCGAAGAAGATCTGCTTCTGCATGCCCCGGATCAGGGAGTCCTCGAGTTCGTTAAGCTCGACCGTGGAGCCGGCGATCTCGCGGAGCGCGATGACCGGCGCCTTGTCGTTGTCACGCTCGACGGTCTCGGCCGCCCCGCTGGACAGCTGACGCGCGCGCTGGGAAGCGAGCATCACGAGCTCGAACCGGTTAGTGACTTTCTCAATGCAATCTTCGACCGTAACGCGGGCCATGTATGACTCTCCGTGACATGCCGGGCGGAAGCTTGCTCGAAGACGGCACGGCGATCGCACAAACTTGCGGTGATCGTCGCCGGCCGGCCTGGTTTCCGCCCTGATTCCAGGGTGCACAACTGGGCGCGTGCCAAACGTTTTGCCCGGCACGCCCCGTCCTGTCTGGAATATAGGCAGCGTCTTGGCGGCAAGCAACCCGCAATGCGGCCAATTTGGCCGTTATTTCGCAGGTTTACCCGGGCGAGGCCGCAGGCTTTCCGGGGTGGGTTCGAGCGCCCGCGTGATCTGTTCGGGCGGCACGCGTTCGATCAGTGCGGCAAGATCCAGCCCGGTCACGGGATGGCGCCAGTCCGGGGCGATGTCGGCGAGCGGCAGCAGGACGAATGCGCGGCCGGAAAGCCGGGGATGCGGCAGGACCGGCGGGTCAGCTTTATCGTCACGGACAAGTCCATCGTAATCGAGCAGGTCGAGGTCGAGAGTGCGGGCGGCGTTCGGAACCGAGCGCCGGCGCCCGAAACGCTCCTCGACCGCGTGAAGTCTCGCGAGAAGGGCGGCAGGATCGAGCGCGGTCGCGACCGAAACCACCCCGTTGACGAACCACGGCTGATCCGACGCGGGCACCGGCGCACTCTCGAACCAGCGGGATTGCGCCTTGATTTCAATGCCTTGCGAGGCGAGCGCCGCCACGGCCTCGTCGCAGGTTTCGCGCGGCGAGCCGCCATCACGGTAGGGCAGGTTGGCGCCGATGCCGATCAGGATCATCGCTTGTCGATCTCCGGGCCCTGGCCGGCGATGCCGCCGTGCGGGACATGGATTTCCAGCCTGAAGTGAAAATTCCGCTTGAGAATCATACACAAGAGCCTAGATGATGGGGGATGGTGCAGTGCGATATTGACGCGGCACGCCATTCCGGAGGCGAAGCCGGACATATAGACGTATTCGCCCGCATCGCCGGCTGATTTCCGCAGACGCTGTATTGACCACGATTTTGACCAAGGACTCGAAATGACCGGTTTCTACCCCCAGGAACGTGTTGGCCTCTTCATCGACGGCTCCAATCTCTACGCCGCCGCCCGCGGCCTCGGCTTCGACATCGACTACAAACGCCTGCTTGAGCATTTCGCCTCGACGGGGCGTTTGATCCGCGCCTTCTATTATACCGCCGTAATCGAGGATCAGGACTACTCGCCGATTCGCCCGCTCGTCGACTGGCTCGACTACAACGGCTACACGATGGTGACCAAGCCGACCAAGGAGTTCACCGACGCCTCGGGCCGCCGCAAGATCAAGGGCAACATGGACATCGAGCTCGCGATCGACGCGATGGAGATGGCCGAGCATCTTGATCATATCGTGATCTTCTCGGGCGACGGGGACTTTCGCCGCC
>JAJFFI010000337.1 GCA_021776755.1 Alphaproteobacteria bacterium
TCGCGTGCTGCATCGCCTTGATGAGCGCGAAATGCCCGACCGCCCCGAAGATGCCGGTGCAGAGGATCCAGAGCCAGTCGACGAGAACAGGCATCGCGTCCGGTGCGGGCCAGGTGAAGGGCACGACGAAACTGCAAACCACCGCACCCACCGCCGAGGTATAGATCAGGGTGGTCATCGCGTCGTCGTCCTTCGAGAGCGAGCGGGTCATGAGCTGCACGAGGCTGAACGAAGTCGCCGCCCCGAGCGCAAACAGCGCCCAGGGATCGAACACGTCGGTGCCCGGCCGGACAATAATCAGCGCGCCGGCAAAGCCCACGACAACCGCGCCCCAGCGGCGCACGCCGACGCGCTCGCCCAGCAGCGGCACCGAGAGCGCGGTCACGATCAGCGGGATCAACAGGAAGATCGCGTTGGCGTCGGCCAGCGGAATGCGGGAGAGTGCCGTCACCATCAGGAAGGTCGCAAGCGTCAGCAGCGCCGAGCGGAAAATCTGCGTTGCCGGGCGCGCCGTCCGGATCAGCCGCGGCAGCCGGGGGGCGACGATCAGCGCCACCATGATTGCGTGGCTGAGGTAACGCCCCCACACCACGAAAGGCACCGGATAGTACTGGCTCAGATATTTTGCGACCGCATCCATGCCGCAGAACATCGCCATCGCGAGCAGCATCCAGGTAATGCCGATCAGCGGGCGTTGCGCCGGCATGCCGGCGGCCTGGGCGATCCCGTCAGCCGGCAAGGCGCCGCTCCCGGTGCCAGATGTAGAGCCCGGCCGTGACGATGACGGCCGCCCCCGCCAGCGTCCAGAGATCCGGCAGATCGCCGAACACGACGAAGCCGAAAACGGTCGCCCAGATCATCAGCGTGTAGATGAACGGCGAGAGCGTGCTAGCCGGCGCCTGGGCGAAGGCCCGGATAAAGCAATAGAGGATTGCCGCGCTGAGCACGCCGATGACGCCGAAGAGCCAGAGGTCGCCCGGGGCGATGGGCTCCCAGACGAAGGGCAGAATGAAGAGTGCGGCAACTGGTCCCATGGAGGAGGCGTAGAACATGTTGGAGGCGTCGGACTCGCTCTTGCCGAGCGAACGGGAGGCGAGCTGGAAGGAGGCGTAGCAGAAAGCGCCGGCGATGGGAAAAAGCGCGGCCGTCCCGAAGACGCCGCTTCCGGGGCGCGCGATCAGCAGCGCGCCTGCAAGGCCCGCGAGCACACCCGCCCAGCGCCGCCAGCCAATGCGTTCGGCCAGGATCGGGCCCGCGAGAGCCACAACCAGAATCGGTTCAAGAAAGATGATCGCGGTGGAATCGGCAAGCGGCAGGTAGCGCAGGCCGAGCGTCACCAGCAGTCCCGCCGCGAAGGACAGCGCCGCGCGGGTCAGCTGCAGCCCGAGGCGCGGGGTCTTCAGCGCGCGCGGCAGGCGCACGTTCAGGAAGGCCGCGATGATCAGGAAATGGATGACGACCCGCACGCCCATGATCTGCAACGCCGAATAATCGGCGACCAGCAACTTCGAAAACATCTCCCAGAGGCCGATCAGAAAGACTCCAAGCGCCATCCAGAGGATTCCCTGCAGGCGCGAGCCGGTCCCGGGGCCTGCCGGCAGGGAGCCCCTTCCGGCGGTCATTCCGGCGCTCATACCCTTCGTTCCTGATGTGTCCGGGAACGCAATCCATGTAAATGCCGCCGAGCAGGCGCGAGCCTAGCGTCATTACCAACATACCCATTGATCGGGAGAAAACTCATGACGTTCAGAACCCTGACGACTGCCACCACGGCGGCTGCCCTGTCGACCCTCTTGCTGGCCGGCTGCGGTGACGATGGCGCGCCGCCCAAGAAGGCTGAGGAAAAACCGCCCGCCGATTGCACGGATGTGATCGCGGAGGTCCAGCGGAACATCGACCAGCTGGACAAGGAAGGCGAGCTCAAGGACGCCGACAGGGACGCCATAACCGCCGGCCTCGACCGGGCGCGTGCTTCGCTCCAGGCCGGTGAGGTGGAAAAGTGCAAGGACGTCGCCGAACAGTCTCGCGCGCTGTCTGAAACCCTGCTGGCTGCCCGCACGAAGGAAGGCAAGCCGAAGGAAGAATAGGTAGCGCTCAACGCGGCCTTGCCGGGCCGGTGGCCTCTTCGTCTTCGAACGGGTCGCCGGCGGCGGCCGGGTTGAAATCGAGAAACGCGAAACTCCGCGTCATGTGATCCGGCAGCGGCGCAGTGATCACGAGTGCGCCGCCATCCCCGCCTGCACTTTTCCCCTCAAGCCGGATCTGATGGGCGTGGAGATGCATTTTCCGCGACAGTCCCATCCCTTGGCGGAAGGCGTCCTCGCCGCCGTATTTTCCATCCCCCAGGATCGGCGCGCCGAGGGCTGCCATGTGCACGCGAAGCTGATGCGTTCGCCCGGTAAGGGGGCGGAGCGCCACCCAGGCGATGTCCTTGGCGAGCGCCTCGATGACCGCGTAGTAGGTCTCCGCGGATTGCCCTCCTTCCTCGTCGGGCGCCATGCGCTCCTCGCCTCCGAGGCGCTGTTTCGAGAGTGGCAGCCGGATGATGCCCCGGTGCGGACGCGGTACACCTGAGGTCAGCGCCCAGTAGGTCTTCTCGGTCGTTTTCAGCCGGAATGCTGCGGTGAGCGAC
>JAJFFI010000338.1 GCA_021776755.1 Alphaproteobacteria bacterium
TCGAAGACTGCATCCACGTCTCGGCCCGCGATGCGGCGAGTCACGTGGACGCCAATCTCGTGGGCGCGGTGTTTCCACTGAATTTTCACAGGCGCAAATCCGTCGTCTTGCCAGCGCCTCAACCAGACAAGGAACTGGCGCGAGAATGCGGCCAGCAGATCCCTGCTGGTTACGGTCGTGATCCGCTCCTGCACCAATGTGGTCGGCATGAAACCGTCGATCAGGTCCTCGTAGTCGGGCTCGCCCTCGACCGCGAGGTTGACGCTCACGACCAGCCAGCCCGGAACATCATCAGGCCCGGCGTCCGCGGGCGCATCGACCTGGGCAGTACCGGCCCAGGCGCCGTTCAGGAGCATGGTCGACGGCAGCGCGAAGGTATTGTCCTGCATCGGCGGCAGAGCCTGCGCCAGGGAATCGCCAAAACTGAGCGACGCGACATAGTAGATTTCGGCGCATTCGCTGAGCGGCTGCTCGGGCGCCAGCACGATGGCGGCGGCGAAGTCCGATTTCGAGTCGAGCCACAGCAGCGTCCCGCCATCTACGCCCGCTTCCGCCCGCCGGATTGCTTCGGCGCGGACATCTGTGCCTGCCGCACATTCTTGCAGCCGGAAGATCGGCGGGACCGTTGGTTCGCTGTCGTCGCTCATCGCGGTCGGCTCGCTATTGGATGACGATCTTGGGCCCGGCGCCCGCCGCGCTCGCAAGCCGCGCGTCGATCTGCTCGCCGACCCGGATTGCGATCTTCTGATAGGCCTGGGCGTGCGGGCTGTCGGGGTCGCTCATCACGATGGGGCGCCCGCCGTCCGAGGTGGTGCGAATGTCCATGTGCAGCGGAATTTCGCCGAGGAACTCGATGCCAAGTTTTTCGGCCTCGGCCCGGGCGCCGCCATGGCCGAAAATCTCGGCCCGCTCGCCGCAGCTCGGGCACAGGAAATAGCTCATGTTCTCGATGATACCGAGCACCGGCACGTCGACACGGCGGAACATGTTCAGGCCCTTCCGCGCATCCAGCAGCGCAATGTCCTGCGGAGTCGAGACGATGACCGCCCCGGTCAGCGGTGTGCGCTGGGAAATCGTCAGCTGTGCGTCGCCCGTGCCGGGCGGCATGTCGATCACCAGCACGTCGAGGGGCGCCCAGTCGACATCGGACAGCATCTGCTCGAGCGCCCCCATCACCATCGGACCACGCCAGATCGTCGGCGTGTCCTCGGCGACCAGAAAGCCCATCGACATCGCCTTCACGCCATAGTTTTCCATCGGCACGAGGCGCTTGCCGTCGCTGGTGTGTGGCCGTCCAGTGATGCCCAGCATCCGCGGCACGGAAGGGCCGTAGATATCGGCGTCCAGCAATCCGACCTTGCGTCCGGTCAGCGCGAGCCCGAGCGCGAGATTGACCGACGTGGTGGATTTGCCGACGCCGCCCTTTCCCGAGGCGACCGCGATGATCGCCTTCACCCCCGGTATTTCGGGCGGGCCGGACTCCTGACCTTTGGCCGGGCCGTGGCTGTGCCCCTCTCCGTGCGAATGACCGCCACCCTGGCCTCCGCCTTGAGCCCCACCCTGACCAGGCCCTTTCGGCGCTTCGTTGTGCGCGGTCAGGACCGCCGTCACCGACAGCACCCCCGGCACCGCGTCGACCGCCTTCTCACAGGCTTCACGCAATGGTTCCATCGCGCGCCCCTTCTCGGGCGGGACCTCCACGGCGAAGCCGACATTGCCGTCCTTCACCATGAGGCCGGTGATCATCCCGGCGGCGATGACATCCTGACCCGAGTCGGGGTCGGTCACGGCGGCAAGCGCCTCGCGGATCTGGTCTTCGGTTGGGCTACTCATGTCAGGGGGCTCATCTCAGGGGGCTCATCTTGTGGATCTCGTTTTCCGGTGCGTTTGGGAGAACAAATGCGCCGTCGGAGCGAATGGAGCGGCCGGCCGGATCGAGGCTCCCGGGGAGACTCTCCCCGTGGACCGGGCGGAAGCGGAGGCATCTAATATCATCCCTGCCGGATTTTTTCGACTGCGGAAAACCCTTTTAAAACGCCAAAAAAACAACCGGAGCGCGAAAAAACCCCTGTTCGCGGAACAATCGTTCAAGAATCATTGAGAATGATTTTCATTAGCGTTGCTTGCGTTTGACTTGCTTCTTTGAACGGGTCTAACCTTTGAGCGTTTCGAAAAACGGCTCGGCCTGCCACCAAGAGGATTTACAAGAAAATCCCGGATGGGTCGTGACGAGGGAGTGCCCTCCAGCCAAGGCATCCGGCAAAGAGATGCAGCGGGCCGAGGGTCAATCTGACAAGGTTTGCGGGGTATGATTACGTGAGCAGCATCGACGGCTGTCCGTACAGCGTCTCAGAAGAAGATCTCTTGCGCGCCCAGTGTTACGCACTGCTGGGGCGTTTGCTCGCGTCCAAGCCCACATCCCAGACAATCGAACTCTGCAAGAACCTCGACGGCGACGAGACCGAGCTCGGCCAGGCCCTCGGCCTGCTGGCTGAACTGGCAGGAAAGCTTACCGAAGACGCCATTTCCGAGGAGTTCGATGCGCTGTTCGTGGGCATGACCCACGGCGAGCTGCAGCCTTATGCGTCGTACTACCTGACGGGCTTTCTGCACGAAAAGCCGCTTGCCGATCTCCGCGACGACATGCGCCGGCTGGGGATTCAGCGGGCCGAAGAGGTCGCCGAGCCCGAGGATCATATCGCCTCACTCTGCGAAATGATGCACGGCATGGCGACAGGTGTTTTCGGCGAACCTGCCCCGATCGAGGAGCAGCGCC
>JAJFFI010000339.1 GCA_021776755.1 Alphaproteobacteria bacterium
ATTTGACATTGGCATTTACCCCCAAGGACTTCTCTGTACGCCGCATCGGCCCACAGGGCACGCGCATGTAATGATATGTTTTGGAGCGGAATCGGGGAAACGCGAGGTGCCGCGAGGGAAAAATGGTGCCGCCGGAGTGGATCGAACACTCGACCTCACCCTTACCAAGGGTGCGCTCTGCCACTGAGCTACGGCGGCACTGTGGGGCCCTGCACGGCATTGACCTGCACGGCATTGGGAGGGCCGGTTTCCGGGCTGTCCGAAAGCGCGCGGAACATGCCACAGGCCCCCATCCGGCGCAAGCGGTCGATATCCGCAGTCCGCGGTGGTTGACCACCGGCGAGAGCCCTTGCAGGATAGTGCCCGAGAGGGAGGTCAGATGAGCACTGACGGTCGCAATACAAAGGGCGCGAGTCCGCCCCGCGACCCGGAGCGGATTGCCCGGGAGGCTGCGGCGCTGCGCGAAAATCTGAAGAAGCGAAAGGCGCAGAAGGCAGCCTTGAAGCGGCCTCCCGTTGCCGATGGCGATGGGGCCAATGGCGGCGATTGATACCGGCAACGCTTGAGAGCCCGCCCGCTATCCACTAGAAACGGGCCACTAGAAACGGGCCACTAAAACCGGGCCACCAAGAGCGAACATATGCAGTGCCCGCGCGGATGCCCCGTTCTTTGTGGTGGCGGCTCGCGGTAACTCCCTCCATTCACCGCGCCACCTTCCGGCGCCGACCCGCAGGACCCCGGCCATGCCCGTGATGCCCGACAGCTGGATCCGCGAGGCCGCGACCCGCGACAATATGATAGAACCCTTCGTCGAGGCGCAGCAGCGCGATGGCGTGATTTCCTACGGCCTGTCGTCCTACGGCTATGACGCGCGGGTGTCGGACGAATTCAAGATTTTCACCAATATCGACTCGGCGATCGTCGATCCGAAGAATTTCACCGACAGCGGGCTGATCGAGCGCAAGGGCGACGTCTGTATCATCCCGCCAAACAGCTTTGCACTCGCGCGCACGGTGGAGTATTTCCGGGTGCCGCGCGACATTCTGGTAATCTGCCTCGGCAAGTCGACCTATGCGCGCTGCGGCATCATCGTGAACGTCACGCCGCTCGAGCCCGAGTGGGAAGGGCACGTGACGCTCGAGTTTTCCAACACCACGACCCTGCCCGCGAAAATCTATGCCAACGAGGGCGCGGCCCAGTTCATCTTCCTGAAAGGCGACAGTCCGTGCGAAGTGTCGTATGCGGACCGCGACGGCAAGTATCAGGGCCAGACCGGGGTAACCTTACCCAGGATATGAAGGACAACGGCGCGGCCCGCGTATGGTCGCCGGCAAGCAGGTAGCACAGCGGAGAGACGGACATGGACAGGATACGCATTGGCGGCGGCACGCCGCTCAACGGACGGATCCGGATCAGCGGGGCGAAAAACGCCGCCCTGCCGTTGCTGACGGCTACCTTGCTGACGGCCAAGACCGTCCGCCTGCGCAACCTGCCGAATGTCGCGGACATCAAGCTGATGACGGCGCTGCTCGAGCAGCACGGCTCGGAGGTTGAGCACCACGAATCCCCCGAATACGGTCTCGACGCAAGTTACACCACGGCGAAAATCACCAGCACGACCGCGCCCTACGATCTGGTGCGGAAGATGCGCGCGAGCGTCCTGGTGCTGGGCCCGCTGGTGGCGCGTGAGGGCAACGCGACGGTTTCGCTGCCCGGCGGCTGCGCCATCGGCACGCGCCCGGTCGACATCCACCTGACGGCGCTCGAGACGATGGGCGCGAAGATCGAGCTCGAGGAAGGCTATATCCACGCCGTCGCGCCGGACGGACTGAAGGGTGCTGAAGTCGTGTTCCCGATGGTGTCGGTGGGCGCGACCGAGAACATCCTGATGGCGGCGGCGCTGGCCGACGGCGAAACGGTGATGCGGAATTCGGCCAAGGAGCCCGAGATCGTCGACCTCGGCGAATGCCTCAAGAAAATGGGCGCGAAGATCGAGGGCCTCGGCAGCGACACCATCCGTGTGCAGGGCGTCGCCGAACTTGGCGGTGCCGACCACACCGTGGTCGCGGACCGGATCGAGGCCGGGAGTTTCGCGATGGCAGCGGGAATTTCGGATGGCGACGTTGTGCTTGAGGGTGTCGATGCCGAGCTGTTGGGCTCGGTGATCGACGCGATGGCCGAGGCCGGGATCGACGTGACGCCGGTCGAAGGCGGCCTGCAGGTAAGGCGCAATGGCGGCGCGCTCGTCGGCGTCGATGTCATGACCGATCCGTTCCCCGGGTTCCCGACCGACATGCAGGCGCAGATGATGGCGATGATGTCGGTCGCCAAGGGCGCCTCGATGATCACCGAGTCGATCTTCGAGAACCGGTTCATGCATGTGCCCGAGCTGATGCGCATGGGCGCGAACATCAATGTGCACGGCGGGTCTGCGATGGTGCGCGGGGTCGATACACTCACGGGCGCGCCGGTGATGGCGACCGATCTCCGGGCCTCGATGTCGCTGGTTCTGGCCGCCCTGATTGCCGAGGGCGACACAATCATCGACCGGGTCTATCACCTCGACCGCGGCTACGAGCGGCTCGAGGACAAGCTCGCCGGCTGCGGCGCGGATATCGAACGGCTCAGGGAGCCCGCATGACCAGTGCCCTGAAACTGCGGGCAGCGGATGCCGAGGATCTGGCGGTGGTGTCGTCAGTCCTGCAGGACGCGCTCGTCCCGGTCGGAGACATGGAATACTTCGCCGGCGAGAAACGCTTTGTTATGGTGGCAAATCGGTTCCGCTGGGAAGCCGCGGACGCGGACGGCGGAGCCGAGTGCCGCCAGGGCACGATCTTCGAGCGCGTGAACTGCGCGGTGACCTTCGAGCAGGTGGACGGCGTACGCCGGCAGAACATTGATCGGGCCGACGCCGCAAAGCCGCTCTCGATTTTGACGGTTCAGCCTTCCGAAGAAGGGAACGGTATCGATCTCGTCTTTTCTGGAAAGGGCCTGATCCGGCTCGCGGCGGCGGCGATCGACTGCCGGCTCGAGGACATGGACGAGCCATGGCCCACGCGACACCGGCCCGACCATGAGGCCGGAACCGGCGCCTGAGCGCGCGCTTTCCGACTTGCCCAACCTGCCGGGCACCCCACATCTGATTTTCCTGCCACCAACCGATCCTGACCCATGTTGATGACCGCGAACGACCCGCTTGTGCTGGCGCTGCCAAAAGGGCGCATCCTGAAAGAGGTGATGCCTCTGGTGCGCGCGGCAGGCATCGAGCCCGAGGCGGCGTTCGACGATCCGGCCTCGCGGCAGCTGCGCTTTGCCACCGCCCTACCGGGGCTTGAGATCATCCGGGTGAGAAGCTTCGATGTGGCCACTTTCGTGGCCTTCGGGGCGGCGCACCTCGGGGTCGCGGGCAATGACGTGCTGATGGAATTCGACTACCCGGAAATCTATGCGCCGCTCGACCTCGACGTCGGGCACTGCCGGCTTTCGGTCGCCGAGCCCGCGGAGATGATTGCCGAGGACGACCCGGCGCGCTGGAGCCATGTGCGGGTTGCGACAAAGTATCCGCGCGTCACCTGGGAGCATTTCGCAGCCCGCGGTGTGCAGGCAGAATGCATCAAACTCAACGGCGCGATGGAGCTCGCGCCCTCCCTCGGGCTTTGCAGCCGGATTGTCGATCTGGTGTCGACCGGCGCGACGCTCGAAGCGAACGGGCTGGTCGAGGTCGAGAAGATCGCCGAGGTCACGTCGCGCCTGGTGGTGAACCGGGCCGCGCTCAAGACGCGCAGCGAAGAAGTCGGTGCGTGGATGGACGAATTCAGGAGCGTGGTCGATGCCGCTGCAGCTTGACAGCAAGGACAAGAGTTTCGAGGCTGACTTCGCGGCGCTCGTCGAGGCGCGGCGCGGGGTCGAAAGCGATGTCGGCGCGGTCGTTGACGGGATTCTTGCGGATGTCGAAGCCCGGGGCGACGCCGCGGTGCTGGAATACACAAAGAAGTTCGACCGGCTCGACCTGACGGCCGACAGGCTGCGGATCACCGACGAGGAAATCGAGAGCGCGGTCGCCGAGGTGCCTCGGGAAACGCTCGGCGCCTTGCTGACGGCTGCCGAGCGCATCGAGGCGTTTCACCGCCGTCAGATCCCCGAACCGTTTGGCTACACCGACGAGGCGGGAGTGCGCCTCGGCGCGCGCTGGCGCCCCGTGTCGGCCGCGGGCCTCTATGTGCCGGGAGGTACGGCGGCCTATCCAAGTTCGGTGTTGATGAATGCCATGCCCGCGCGGGTCGCCGGTGTCGCGCGGGTGGTGATGGTGGTGCCGACGCCGGACGGTGTGCTCAATCCGCTGGTGCTGGCGGCGGCGAAGGTCGCGGGGATCACCGAGATCTACCGGATCGGTGGCGCCCAGGCTGTGGCGGCACTCGCTTATGGCACCGACACGATCGCCCCGGTCGACAAGATCGTCGGGCCCGGTAATGCCTATGTCTCGGCCGCCAAGCGGGCGGTCTTCGGCCGGGTCGGGATTGATATGATCGCCGGCCCCTCGGAAATACTCGTGGTGGCGGATGCCGAGAACGACCCGGCCTGGATCGCGGCCGATCTGTTGTCCCAGGCCGAACACGATACCTCGGCGCAGTCGATCCTGATCACCGACGACGACGCTTTCGCCCGCCACGTCGAAGCCGCGGTCGCGGGGCATCTGGCCACGTTGCCCAGGAGCGAAATCGCGGCCAGGTCGTGGGAGACGCATGGCGCGGTCATTGTCGTCGAGACGCTCGACGAAGCGCCGGCTCTGGTCGACCGGCTCGCGCCCGAACATCTGGAGCTTGCCGTGCACGACCCGGACACGCTGGCCGAGAAGGTCAACCATGCCGGGGCAATTTTCCTCGGCCGCTATACGCCCGAGGCGATCGGCGATTATGTCGCGGGCCCCAACCACGTGTTGCCGACCGACCGGACGGCGCGGTTCTCGTCCGGGCTCTCGGTGCTCGATTTCATGAAACGCACGACGCTGGTCGGCTGCGATGCGGCGAGCCTGGCTGAAATCGGGCCTGCCGCCGTGGCGCTTGCGAACGCGGAAGGTCTCGACGCTCACGCGCTCTCGGTGTCTATAAGGCTCAATCCGGGCAAGCGGGTCTGACCGAACAGGCCGCTTCCTGCGGGCGAGGCGCGCATGACTGAAACCGAAAAGAACACCGGGCCAAAAAGGCTGCAGAACGTTGTGCTCGACGACGGCGGCGTGATCCGGCGCGCGCCCGAAATCGAGCATGAACGCGCGGTCGCGGTGTTCGACCTGCTCGACGACAACCGGTTCGATCTCGTGGGCGAAGCAGACGGTCCTTATGAGCTGCACCTCGCAATCCAGGAAAACCGGCTGCAGTTCGACGTTCGCGACGGCGGCGGCAAATCGCTCTCAATCGTGCCCCTGCCGCTGTCGCCGTTCCGGCGGATCGTGAAGGACTATTTCACGGTCTGCGAAAGCTATTT
>JAJFFI010000340.1 GCA_021776755.1 Alphaproteobacteria bacterium
CCCGCCGCCGCCGCACGCCGGCCCGCCAGGCTGTGCCCAGCGGCATGCCGCAAGCTGCCTGAAGCCAGATGCCCGAGGGACCCAGGTGACCTCCTCTCCAAACAGGTCCTGAACCCCGGCGGATGTCGTTCGCGACATCCAACCCAGACCCCGGCGCTCCCCCCGCCGGGGTCTGGCGCGTTTGGTGTCCGCCAAGATGCGACGCCGCCGCTCAGGACCCCTTGATCTGCCCGTAGGCGTCGAGCGCGCGCTCGCGGGCGGTCTTGTGATCGACAATGGGTTTGGGATAGTCGCGGCCAAGCTCAAGCTCGGCCTCCGCCAGCACGTCGTCCGGGGCGGTCCAGGGCGCTTGCAGGTATTTGCCGGGCAATGCAGCGATTTCCGGCACCCATTCGCGGACATAATCGCCGTCCGGGTCGAATTTCTTGCCCTGGGTCATCGGGTTGAAGACGCGAAAATACGGGGCGGCGTCGGCGCCCGAGCCCGCGACCCACTGCCAGCCTGCCGCATTGTTGGCGAGATCCGCATCGACGAGCGTATCCCGGAACCACGCCTCGCCGTGGCGCCAGTGCACCAGCAGATCCTTGGTCAGGAAGGACGCGACGATCATCCGCACCCGGTTGTGCATCCAGCCCGTCGCCCAGAGCTGGCGCATGCCGGCGTCGACAATCGGGAATCCCGTCTGGCCCGTTTGCCAGGCGCGCAGGCCCCCGGGATCGTTGCGCCAGGGGAAATCGTCGAACTTGTCGTTGTAGTTGCCGTGCGGCAGCGTCGGAAAATGGAACAGCAGGTGGTGGCAGAACTCGCGCCAGCCGATCTCGCTCAGGAATTTCCGCGCCCCTTGCTCGGGAAAGCCGCTTCCTGACGTCTGGCGCGCGCGTTCGACCCCGTGCCAGACCTGCCGCGGGCTGATCTCGCCGAAATGCAGGTGCGGCGACAGCCGCGAGGTGAAGTCCTTGTCCGGCCGATCGCGGCCATCGGCATAGTCGGCGAGCGCCTCGTCCAGAAAATCGCCGAGCCGCGCCCGGGCCCCGGCCTCCCCGGGCGTCCAGCGATCCTCGAAGCCTTGCGCCCAGTTGGGACGGTCCGGCAGAAGGGTCCAGTCGTCCAGCGCCTCGCTCTCGATCTTCCCGTCGTACGCCTTCAGGCTCTCCGGCGCGCGCCCGGGTGCCTCCGGCCCGGGTCTCGCGAGGCACGCCTTCCAGAACGGCGTGTAGACCCGGTACGGGCCGCCGCTGCTGGTCTCGATCTCCCAGGGTTCGAACAGCAGCGCGCCGTTGAACGACCGCGCGCCGATGCCCTGGTCTTGCAGGGACGATTTGATCTTGCGGTCGCGCGCCACCGCATGGGGCTCGTAGCAGCGGTTCCAGAAGACGGCTGCGGCACCCGCCGCGTCCACAAGCTCTTGAATAACCTCCGCGGCCCGGCCCCGGCGCAGCACCAGCGGCGCGCCGAGATCGTCGAGCGCCTCTCCCAGGGCGGCCAGACTGTGGTGGAGCCACCAGCGCGACGCGCCGCCGGGGCACAAGTCGCCTTTCGCTCCCGTATCCGGGGCCGCATCGTCCAGCACGAAGACGGGAATCACCGTGCGGCCGTCCGCGCCGGCGGCTTTCGCGGCGGCGCTTAGCGCCGGATTGTCCGCGATCCGCAAGTCCTGTCTGAACCAGACGATGACCGGTCCGTCCCCCATGCAATGCTCCTGAATGTCAGCGGCTTTGCGGGATGTTCAGCGCCGAACTGCGCCGATCCGCGGCCCCTGTCTGCAACCGTTTCCGGTGTGGGTTTATCGCACCCGGCGTTGCCACCGCGCCAGCTTGCGTTAGTCTCGGGCACATCGAACGGGGAAAGGCGGGCATCGCGTGATCTGCATACTGCATGGCTATCTGCTCGAGGGATCGGGCAGCAATCTCTGGACGCGCTCGATCGTGCACGCGCTCTGCCGCGACGGGCAGGACGTGCAACTCGTCTGCCAGGAAGCGCACCCGAAGATCTACGACTTCATCGCCGCGGCTTACGTCTACGAGCCGAACGGCGAGGTCACGACGCTGTTTGAGCGCGAGACGCCGTATCCCGGGCGCTGCGTCATGCACAAGCCGCGCTTGGGCGACACGCTGCCGGTCTATGTGCGCGACAAATACGACGAGTTCCCCAAGGTCGTGCCGATGGTCGAACTGCCGGACGACGTCATCGCGGATTATCTCGAGCGCAACGTCACGGTTGTGGAGCGCGTCGTGCGCGAGGCCGGGGTCACCGGCATGCATGCCAATCACGCGGTGCTGATGACGGTGGTGGCGGAACGGGTCGCGGCGGCGACCGGCGTGCCCTACACGATCATGCCCCACGGCAGCGCGATCGAATACGCGGTCAAGAAAGACCCGCGGTTCCACGCCTTTGCCAGCTCCGCGTTTGCGAATGCCGGCGCGATCTTCTGCATCGGCGAGGAAATGCGCAGCCGGGTGACCGATGTTTTCCCGAACGTGCCGGGGGTCGGCGGCAAGCTGCCCGATCTCAATCTCGGCGTCGATACCGCCGCCTTTGACCTGCTCGATCCGTCCGATCGCCCGGCCAGCATCGAGGCCCTGAAATCGGCCGTGAGCGGACTTCCGCGTGGCCGCCCGGCGGGCACATCCGCGTCCCTCCGGAAAGGGCTTGCCGGCTTGAAGAAACCGGACGCTGCCAGCCTTGAGGCATTGTTCGAAGATGCCCGCGGCTATCCCGAGAAAAGCCCGGACGCCGATCTGGAGCAAAGCCTCGAAGGCGTCGACTGGGCGGGCGATCCGTTGCTGCTGTTCGTTGGCCGCCTGATCGCCGCCAAGGGGCTGCAGAACATCCTCGCGGCCCTTCCCTTCGTGCTCGAGGCGTATCCGAAGGCGCGCATGCTGGTCGTCGGCCACGGTCCGTTGCGCGAGGTGGCGGAGGCCCTGCTGTATGCCATGGAGACCGGCGATCTCGGCCTGATCCGCCTGCTCGCCGCCTCGGGCCGGGCGCTGGAAGGGCCGTCCGCGGGCCATGGCGGCAGCGACGGGCTCGACGCCCTCGATCTCTGGCTCCAGGCGCTCGAGGCAGAGGGCCGGCTCGAGGACTGGATTGCCGCCTGCAAGGCGCACATCCGGCCGGAGCGGGTGATCTTCACGGGCTACCTGACCCACCGCGAGCTCAAGTTCCTGTTTCCCTGTGCCGATGTTGCGATTTTCCCGTCGGTGGTCGCCGAAGCGGGACCGCTGGTGTTTCTCGAGGCCCTTGCTTCGGGCGGCTTTCCGCTCGGCACCTATTTTGCCGGAATGGCCGCCAGCATCGACTCGGTTGCGGGCCGCCTGCCGCCTGAAGTCGCCGACGTGATGAAACTCCGACCTGAGGCGGCGCACACGGTCGCCGACATCGCCGCCAATGCGCGTGCCGCACTGGCTTTTGGCGGCAAGCACAAGCAGGCGCTCCGCGCCGCGGTCGAAGAACAATACGACTGGATCAACGTTGCCCGCCGGCTTGAGGCCGGTATCCGCGCGCTCGCGACCTGACACCGGCGCGAGATAACGGCGCCGGCCTTTCGGAACGGCGCCGTGCATTGGCTGTCAAACCTGCGCCGCAGACGATCTCTGTCAGACGGGCAGGAAATGCTGCATGTCGGCCAGCGCTGATACGCTGTACAGGCGCTTGATTTCCGGCTCTTCGACCTGGAAACACTTGGCCTGGGCGGGGCGCTGCTCGGAGCCGCCGCTGATATTCTCGACCTGGAATATCAGGCGCGAACTGTCGGCTTTCATGTACTTCTGGCCTACGCGTACTCGGTTTCGCATGTCAGTATCCCTGTGTGTCATCCTGACCTGCACAGCATTATCCAAGCATACAATCAATTTTTACTTAGAAAATGCCGCCTCACATCTATGATTATTTACGTTTTGCTTGTGCAAAATCAATAAAATATTCTACCGAATTTCTATCTATTTAAAGCAAAACGAAAAATCAGGCGGATTTATTCGCAGGACCCAGGTAATACGGCTGCAGCCGCCGGACTATCCCCGGCAGATTCGAGACATACCGAAATCATGCTGAAAGCGCTCAGGCCGTGTCCACGTAATGCGGCTCGGGACGGCGGTAGAGATCTTCGTAGTGCACCAGAACCGGTTCACCCAGCGGGACCGGGGCGCCGTCCCGGAATGCCCATTCGCCCCGGTCGCAATCGTCGGCGCGTACGTATCCATTGAGATAGAACCGGCGGTCGATGTCGGAACTGTTGGGACCCGAGCCGTGCACGCAGAACAGTCCCCAGAGCGCGACGTCGCCGGGCTCAAGCACAAGGTCCACCGCGTTGTCGAGGTCGAGCCCAGCCGCCTCCAGATGGCGGGCGTCTTTCGACACGGCCATCGATGTCTTGCTGGTGTCGAAGGGCAATTCACCCATCGCATGGGATCCCGCGACCATTGTCATGGCGCCGTTATCCGGCCCGTGCGGGTCGATCGCAATGCCGGTCTGTACGTAGGATGTCGCCACGTTGCGGTACGCATGACGCGGGCGGCGCGAGCGTACGTCCTGATGGTAGCCGAATTCGGCCTGCGCGGCACCCGGCGGCTTCCAGTGCATCTGGTTGATGATCTGCTTGATGTCGGTGCCGATCAGGGGGGCAACGATATTCCGCAGCCGCTCGTCGATCCGGAACCGCGCCATCGTCGGGTCGAAATAGGCCGGCCACTGCACCATCCGCACGATGTGACCGAGGTTCGGGTCGTCGGCAACGCGGAAGAGCGTGTTCTTGTGGCGCCAGTCGCGGTTGTAGTTCAGCCCGCGCTGATAGATGCGGTCGAAGGCCGCCGCCATTTCGGCAACCTCGTCGGGCCCGAATACGCCGCGCACAACGGCATAGCCGTTGCGCCGGTACTCAGAAAGATAGCTGGTGCCTGCAGTCTCGACCGGTGAGCGCGGCGCACCTGAGTCATCGGCCAATACGGCCTGACTTGAGGTCATGGTGTCCATAAGGGTCGGAATGTCTATCCTGTAGAGCCTGACACCGGATTATGACACGAATATAATTAACAAAAGGCAAAGAGCGCCACATTTCCACGTATTCGTCGGAAATGCTGCGCTCTTTTACTTGGCGAATATTTGTTGGCGAACCAGCCGCCCGGTCACCCGTTGATGTCGACGACCACCCGACCGCGGACCTTGCCGGCCAAGATGTCCCGGGCCACGCCTTCGACGTCGCCCATTCCGACGGTCTTCGACATCTCGGCGAGTTTGCCGGCGTCGAGATCGGTCGCGAGCCGGTCCCAGCATTCCTGGCGCAGCGCCTGAGGTGCAGTGACTGATTCGCAGCCGACCAGCTTCACGCTCCGCAGGATGAAGGGCATCACGGTCACCGGCAGGTCCGGGCCCTGCGCAAGACCGACGCAGGTGACGGTGCCACCCTTCTTGGTCTGGGCGATCACGTTTGCCAGTGTATGGCTGCCCACCGTGTCGACGGCGCCCGCCCAGGTCTCGCGCTGCAGCGGCTTGCCCTTCTCGGACAGCGTATTGCGGTCGACGATGGCCGCCGCGCCCAGGCCCTTGAGATATCCCTCTTCCTCGGGCCGGCCGGTCGAGGCATGGACTTCGTAGCCGAGCTTGCCGAGGATCGCGACGGCGATGCTGCCGACGCCGCCGGCCGCCCCCGTCACGATGACCGGCCCGTCGCCCGGTTTCACGCCCTGGTCTTCCAGCGCCAGCACGCAGAGCATCGCCGTGTATCCCGCGGTGCCGACCGCCATTGCCTGTTCGGTCGTGAACGCATCCGGCAGCTTGACCGGCATGTGGGCCGGCACCCGCGCCTTTTCGGCAAGCCCGCCCCAGTGGGTCTCCGACAGGCCCCAGCCGTTGACGACGACCGTGTCACCTGCCTTGAAGTCGGGCGATGAGCTCTCGCTGACCGTGCCGGCAAGATCGATGCCCGGCACCATCGGCCATTCGCGCACGATCATCCCGGAATTGGTGATCGCGAGACCGTCCTTGTAGTTGATCGTCGAGTGGGCCACGTCGATCGTCACCTCGCCCTCGGGCAGGTCCTTCTCGTCGATTTCGGTGAGCTCACACTTGAACTCGTCGTTTTCCTTGGTCAGCAGCCAGCCCTTGAACATCGTTCCTCTCTCCCGATTTTTGGGCCACACACCGCAGGTGCAGCCGGTTGTCCATTGCCGCGTTACATAAAGAGAGGGCTGCCAAAAGGGAAGGGACGGCCTGATTCAGCCCTTCTCAGGGCGAGCCGAAATGTCCATGTACCGCTGTGCTTCAGCCCCGGCTAGATCCCCTGACCCTTCGGATAGCGGAAGATCGTCAGGCCGTCGGTGTCGATATCGGGCTCGTTGCCCGAGACGATGTCCGACAGCAGCTTCCCCGACCCGCACGCCATGGTCCATCCCAGCGTGCCGTGCCCGGTGTTGAGGTAGAGGTTCTTGTAGGTCGTCGGCCCGATCACCGGCGTGCCGTCCGGCACCATCGGCCGCAGCCCGGTCCAGAAGCGCACCTGGCTGAGATCGCCGCCCTTCGGGAACAGGTCATCGACCACGTGGAAAATCATCGCACAGCGCGAATGCGTCAGATCCAGGTTGTAACCCGTCAGCTCCGCCGTGCCGGCCGCGCGGATGCGGTTGCCGAGCCGCGTAATCGCGACTTTGTTCTTTTCGTCCATCATGG
>JAJFFI010000035.1 GCA_021776755.1 Alphaproteobacteria bacterium
GTTCGAGGATTTCTGCACCTGCTTCAACGACGCCGATGTCGTCATTATCGCCGACGTCTATTCGGCGGGCGAGGATCCGATTGACGGGGTCGACAAGGAAGCCCTCGTCGAGGGGCTGCGCGACCACGGTCACCGCCGCGCGCTGGCGCTCGAGAGCGAGGACGATCTCGCCGCCATCATCAAGGAAATCGCGAACCCGGGCGACATGGTGATCTGTCTTGGCGCCGGCAACATCACCGCCTGGGCGCAGGCGCTGCCCGGACAACTCGAGGCGCTCGAATGAGCAACCTCACCTGCATCGCGGGCCGGATGCCTCCCGTGCGCGGCAAGGTGGAACTGGGCGTGCCGCTCAAGAAATACACCTGGTTCCGGGTCGGCGGACCGGCCGAGGCGTTGTTCCGTCCGGCCGACGAAAAGGACCTCGGCGACTTGCTGGCGCTGCTTCCCGAAGACGTGCCGGTGACCGTGATGGGCGTGGCCTCGAACCTGCTGGTGCGCGACGGCGGTGTGCCGGGCGTGGTGGTCAAGCTCGGCCGCGCGTTCCAGGACATCTCATTCGACGGCGACACGGTGACCGCCGGCGCAGGCGCCCTCGATATCCAGGTCGCGCGCGCCTGTCGCGACCAGGGTCTTGCCGGGCTCGAGTTCCTGTCGGGCGTGCCGGGCACCATCGGCGGCGCGCTCCGCATGAACGCCGGCGCCTACGGCCACGAAGTGAAGGACGTGCTGGTCTCGGCCGAAGCGCTCAACCGCGACGGCGAACGCAAGACCTTCGGCCTCGACGAGCTGGGCTTCACATACCGCCACTGCGGCATCGGCGAAGAATGGATTTTCGTCTCCGGAACCTTCCGTGGCACGCCGGGCGATCCGGACGCTATTGGCAAGCATATGGACGACATCCAGGCCAAACGTGAGGAAAGTCAGCCGATCCGCACCCGCACCGGCGGCAGCACTTTCCAGAACCCCGACGGCCACAGCGCCTGGAAACTCGTCGATGACGCCGGTTGCCGCGGGCTCATGGTCGGCGGCGCGCAGGTCTCCGAAAAGCACACCAATTTCCTCGTCAACGCAGACGACGCCACGGCCGCCGATATCGAGGCGCTAGGCAACGAAGTGCGGCGGCGGGTGAAGGAAAAAAGCGGCATCGATCTGAAGTGGGAAATCCGGGCAATCGGCATTCCCGGCGAAGACGGCGCGAAAGAAGGAGAAGGCTGATGGCCAAAAAGGTGCTCGTGGTGATGGGCGGCTTCTCGGCCGAACGCGAAGTCTCGCTGTCGAGCGGCGAGGGCTGCATCAAGGCCCTGAACGAAGCGGGCTACGACGTCGAATCATGGGACCTGACGCGCGATCTCGAAGCCTTCACCGGGAAACTGCAGGACGACCGCCCGGACGTGGTGTTCAACGCGCTCCACGGCCGCTACGGCGAGGACGGATGCCTGCAGGGCATCTTCGACATGCTCGGCATCCCCTATACCCACTCGGGCGTGATGGCGTCCGCTCTTGGCATGAACAAGGCGGCATCCAGGAATGTGTTCGAGTCCGCGGGCCTGCCGCTTGCCGAAGGCTGGATCTTCCACAAGAACGAATTCTCGCTGGCCGAGGATGAGCCCAAACGTCCCTATGTCGTGAAGCCGATTGCCGAGGGCAGCTCCGTCGGTGTGACCATCGTGTTCGAAGAGGACAACGACACGCCGCTGTCGGGCGCTGCCTGGGAGTACGGCAAGGCGATTCTCGTCGAAAAATACATCCCGGGCCGCGAAATCCAGGTTGCGGTCATGGGCGAGCGCCCGCTCGGCGTGATCGAGATCCTGACCGATCGGCGCTTCTACGACTATGAAGCCAAGTACACGCCGGGCCAGTCGCGCCATCTGATGCCGGCACCAATCCACAAGGATGCCTATGACGAGGTGATGGCGCTTTCAGTCGACGCCCATGCCTGCCTCGACTGCCGGGGCGTGAGCCGGGTCGACTTTCGGTATGACGACCGCGAGGGCGAGCCGGGCAAGTTCTATCTGCTCGAAGTCAACACCCAGCCCGGCATGACGCCGACCTCGCTGGTGCCCGAGATCGCGGCCGCGGCGGGGATCAGCTTCCCCGACCTGGTGTCGTGGATGGTCGAGAACGCGGAGTGCGACGCATGACGGAGAGCCGTCAGCAGAGCTTTGAACTGACGCAGAATCCGCGCGCGAAATCGAAGTTGCGGCGAGCCGAAACGCGCCGCCGGAAATGGCCGCGCCGCGCCTTCTGGAATGCCTGCGCGCGGCGCACCGGCATCGCACTTTCCATCGCCGCCGGGTTCGGGCTGCCGATGTGGTGGTTCCTGTCGGGCGGCATGGAGCGCACCTGGATCGCTGCCCGCGAGGGTGGATGGCAACAGATCGAGACCCGGTCGTCCGGCGCGGGGCTCGTCGTCGGCGATATCCTCGTCGAAGGCCGCACCCGCACGGAGCTTGATACCATCCGGACGGCACTGGGCATCCGCTACGGCGAACCCATCGTCTCGGCCGATCTCGCCGGCGCCCAAGCCCGCATCGAGGCCCTACCCTGGGTGCGCTCGGCCGTCGTAACGCGCTACCTGCCTGACACGGTGTTTGTCCGCATCGAGGAACACGCCCCCGCGGCACTCTGGCAGAAGGCCGGCACCCTGCACCTGATCGCCGCGGACGGCGCCGTGATCCAGCGCTATTCCGGCACCAGCTACTCGCATCTGCCCGTGGTCGTGGGCGCGGATGCGCCGGCGCATACCCGCGCGCTCCTCGAGATGCTCGCGACCGAACCCGAACTCGCGCGCCGCCTGACCGCCGCGGTCCGTGTCGGCGGACGGCGCTGGACGCTGCATTTCGAAGGTCCGGTGCAGGTGATGCTGCCGGCAAAGGACCCGGCAAGCGCCTGGCGGCGGCTGGCCGATGCGCACCGCCGTCACGGCATTCTCGGCCGCGCGCTTGCGGCGATCGATCTGCGGTTTGGCGACCGTGTAATCCTGCGACCCGGCGGCGCGGCGGCAGAAAAGAAATCCGCACCGGCATCGGGCGCTGCGCCCGGCACGACCGGCGGCAAAAAAGTCCGCGAACAGGACACCTGAGAGAGACAGACGAGATGGACAAGGCGCTCAACATCGGACGGACCGGCCTGATTTCGGCCATCGACATCGGCAGCAGCAAGGTGTGCTGCTTCGTGGGCCGGACCGGCAGCGACGGCCGTCTCAAGGTGCTCGGCCTCGGCCACCAGGCCGCCAAGGGCATGCGCGCCGGCGCGATCGTCGACATGGAGGCAGTGCGAACCTCGGTGCTCGCCGCAATCCACGGTGCCGAGACCATGGCCGGCGAGACGATCCACGAGGCCTTTGTGAACGTCTCGGCGGGCCAGCCGGTGTCGGGCGCGCTGAATGTCGAGATTCCTGTTGCGGGCAACGAGGTGTCGCGCCTCGACGTCGAGCGCGTGCTGGAGGAAGGCCGCCACCGCACCGCCGGGACCGACCGCACAGTGCTGCATTTCATTCCCGTCGGCTACCGCGTCGACGCCCAGGCGGGGGTACGCGATCCCCGCGGCATGTACGGCGAGACCCTCGGCGCCGATATTCACGTGGTCACCGCCGGCGCGGGCGCCGTGCGCAACCTCACCACCTGCCTCAACGCCTGCCAGGTCGAGGTTTCGTCAATGGTCGTGTCGCCTTATGCGGCCGCCCTGGCGACCCTGGTCGAGGACGAAATGGAACTGGGCGCAACGCTCATCGACATGGGCGGCGGGACGACCTCGATCGCGGCCTTCATCAACGGCGCCATGGTCTACACCGACGCGATCCCGGTGGGCGGCAATCATGTCACCAACGATATCGCGCTCGGGCTCTCGACGCCGGTCAGCCAGGCCGAGCGCATCAAGGCGCTCTACGGCACGGTCGCGGCCGGCCCCGGCGACGACGAACTACAGATCGACGTGCCGATCCTCGGCGAGGAGGACAGCGGTGCAATCAACCAGATCCCGCGCTCGCTGCTGGTCGGCATTGTCCGCCCGCGGCTCGAGGAAACCTTCGAGCTGGTGCGCGAACGTCTTGAATCCCACGGCCTCGGGGCGGCCGCCCGCCGGATCGTTCTGACCGGCGGTGCGAGCCAGCTCCAGGGCATGAAGCAACTCGCCGAGCCGATGCTGGACCGTCAGGTCCGGATTGGCCGGCCCGTCAATTTCGCAGGTCTGGCGCAAGCCGCCTGCGGCCCCGCCTTCTCGGTAACGGCGGGTCTCCTGAAATATGCGGCACAGCGGCACGCAGCCGAACCCGGCTGGGTCAATGCCGTCAGTTCCGCAAGCCGGGGCATGTTCGGCCGTTTCGGCGGCTGGCTCCGGGAGAATTTCTGAAGAGTGAGACGTACTCACCAGGAAACGCGCCGTCCGCGTAGCATTCGTGGCAAGGCGGCGCCAAACACCCAACGGAGGGTAAAATGAGTTTGAAGCTTAGCGTCCCGAAGGGGACTACCGAATTGAAACCGCGCATCGTGGTGTTCGGCGTCGGCGGTGCTGGCGGCAATGCCGTGAACAACATGATCCAGTCGAACCTGGATGGTGTCGAATGCGTTGTCGCCAACACCGACAGCCAGGCCCTAGCCCAGTCGCTTTGCGACCGGCGCATCCAGCTTGGCCGTGCCATTACCCAAGGTCTCGGCGCGGGCTCCCGTCCTGACATCGGCAAAGCCTCGGCAGAAGAAGGGATCGACGAGATCCTCGATCATCTGCAGGGCAGCCACATGGTGTTCATTACC
>JAJFFI010000341.1 GCA_021776755.1 Alphaproteobacteria bacterium
CCCTGATCGTCGCGGGCGACGGGCCGCTTCGCGACACCGTCCGCGCCAGGCTGAGCTCTGCTGCCGGAGACAAGGTTGCGTTCGCCGGACTGCTGTCGCGCGAACAGATGAAAGAAGTGCATGCGGCGGCCGATCTTTTCGTGTGGCCGTCCGTGGGGGAAGCCTACGGCATGGCATTGCTCGAAGCGCTCGGCGCCGGGGTTCCGGTCGTGACGGGCCGTGCGGGCGGGGTGCCGGATCTGGTCACCGATGGAGAGAATGGCCGGCTGGTTCCGGGAGGCGATGCGGCAGTCTTTGCGCAGGCCATCGACGCCATGCTTGAGACGCCGGGCGTCCTCCGCGATGCTGGACGCAAGGCCGCGGCGCGCGTGCGGGCCGAACACCTGCTCCCCCATGCGGCCGCGCTGCTGTCCGACAGACTCTATCCCCTGCTGGGAGACCGACATGCTGCCTGACCGTGCATCAGGGAAAACGTCTGCCGAAGCAGCGGAGTGCCCGCTGCGGATCGCGATCCATGTGCAGCACCTGCTTGGCGTCGGGCACACGGTGCGAGCCGCGGCGATTGCACGAGCGGTGGCCGCAGGCGGGCACGACGTGCTTCTGTTAACCGGCGGGATGCCGGTGCCGGGCCTTGATTCCGGCAACGCCCGCGTTGTCCAGCTGCCGCCAATCGCGGCGCGCGCCGACGGAAGCTGGGCCCTCGAAACCGCACCGGGCACGCCGGTGACGGATCTCGACTGGGCGCGGCGGCGCAATGTCCTCGGCGAAGCGATCAGGCATTTTGACCCTGACATATTCCTGGTCGAGCATTTTCCGTTTGGCCGGCGCGCCTTTCGCGGTGAGATCGGCGCGGCCATCGCGGAGGCCCGGGCTGACGGAGGTGAAACGCTAATCGTCTCTTCGGTGCGCGATATCGTGCAGCCGCCAAAGTCTGCCGATCGGGCGCGCGATATCCTCGCGCTGATCGACCAGCGGTTCGATGCGGTGCTCGTCCATGGCGACCCTGCGCTGGCCCCCTTCGACACCGGCTTTGCCGACGCTGCGCGGATCGGAGGGAAGCTGACATATACCGGCTACATCGATGCCGGCGCTGCCCCTTCCATCACATCAGAGCGACAGGGCGTTCTCGTGTCGGCGGGCGGCGGCAGGGTGGGGAGTGCGTTGCTGACGGCCGCCGCCGACGCGCGCGCCCTGTCTGCCCTCGCGGATGCGCCCTGGACATTCATCGTTGGCGCCGGCGCCGACGGCGAGACACGCGATCACGTGCGCGCCCGGATGCGGCCACAGGACGAACTGCTCGATCATGCAACCGACTTCCGCGCCCGGATGGCCCGGGCGGCGCTGTCGATTTCGCAGGCGGGCTACAACACCGTCGTCGACATGCTGGCGACCGGCACACCCGCCATGCTGGTGCCCTATGCCGAGCACGGCGAAAAGGAACAGTCGCTGCGCGCGGCTTCCCTCGAGAAAGCCGGTCTCGCGCGCGCAATCCACCTGCCGGCCTCCGCAGTGGACGTAGCCACTGCGATCGATACGGCACCCATTCTGCCTGCCGGGCGATCACGGCCCAGACTCAACGGGCTTGCAAAGACCGTAACCGCGCTCGAATCGCTTGCCGCCAAACGCCGGATGGCATCGGCATGAGTGGCTGGAACGACCTGTTGGCGGAGCTCGACGCCTGGAGCGCAGCCGGACACACCGCGACTTTCTGGTGGCGGGACGATGACGCGCGGAGCGGCACCCCCGAACTGCAGCGATTGCTCGGGCTCGCGGACAAACATGGTGTGCCGCTGGCGCTTTCAGTTGTGCCGGTCACCGCCGACAAAACCCTGGCCCGTGTGCTGGAGGATCAGGATCGCGCCACCGTTCTGCAGCACGGCTATTCCCATCAGAACCACGCAGCGCCCGGCGACCTGAAGACCGAGTTCGGGCAGACCCGGCCATATCCGTTCACGCTGGGGGACATGGCAACCGGGTGGCAGCGCATCGAGGCTTTGTTCGACGGCCGCGCGCTTGCCGTCATGGTACCGCCCTGGAACCGGATAGCGCCCGCGATCGTGCCGATGCTGCCCGAGATCGGCTATGTCGGGCTGTCGACGTGGAAACCGCGAAAACGGCAGCGGCCGTGTCAGGGCCTGCACCAGATCAACACCCATGTCGACATCATCGAATGGCGCGGCTCGCGCGAATTTCTCGGCACCGACGATGCCATCTCCGCCGTCCTGAAGCATCTGGAAGCCCGCCGGGAAGGCCGGGTCGACAGCGGCGAGCCGACCGGGCTGCTGACCCATCATCTGGAACACGACGAGGACTGCTGGATGTTCGTCGACCGGCTGCTCGCGGTGACGACGACGCATCCGGCCACAGCATGGCAAAACCCCCGGGACCTTTTTGCGCCGCTTCGCAAGGAGGCAGCATGACGGTGCTACACTATGAGTGGCCGGAGGTGCGGGCGGATTACTGGCGCGCGGCGGCCGGCATGGCGCTGACCGGGATTCCGTTGCTGCTTGTGCGGCCGGGCGCGATCCTGTTCTGGGTCCTGCTCGCGATGTTCGCATTGTTCGCCGTATTCGGCTTTCGGACCCTGATGCGCCACCGCATGGAGGTCGATGCGGGGCCCGACGTCGTTACGCGCCGGGGCGGCGGGTTCTGGGGCAGTTTTTCGCGCTCGGTCGATCTGGCAAAACTCCGCAGGATGAAGCTTCGCTATTTCTCCCCGCGCCGCGACCGGCGTGACGGCTGGATGCAGTTGCGTCTCTGGGATGACCGCACGGCGCTGTCGGTCGACACGGCGCTGGCCGGATTCGAGACGGTGCTCGAGCACGCCGTGTCGGCAGCCGCGCGCAATCGTCTGGTGCTCGACCCGTCGACGCGGGCCAATCTTGCGGGGCTCGGCGTGCGGGTGCGCATCGACGACGAGACGGGGGCGCTCGAGCCATGAGCCCGCTGCTGTCGGTCCGCGATCTCCGCATCCAGTTCCGCACCCAGGGCACCGTCATCGAGGCCGTGCGCGGGGTGAGCTTCGACGTGCGGCCGGGCAAGACGCTGGCCCTCGTGGGCGAGTCGGGTTCGGGCAAGTCGGTCGTGTCCCAGGCGATCATGGGAATCCTGCCCGCCAACGGCAGCATCACCTCCGGGTCCATCGATTTCGACGATCCGGCCAACACCGACCCGCCGGTGCGGATCGCGGAACTCGACCAGGACGGCAGCGCGATGCGGAAAATCCGCGGCAGCCGCATCTCGCTGATCTTCCAGGAGCCGATGACGGCGCTTTCCCCCGTCCACACGATCGGGAACCAGGTCTCCGAAGCGCTCTGCCTCCATCGCAACGTCGGGCGTGCCGAGGCGCGGCGCGAGACCATCGAGATGCTGCGGCGCGCCGGATTCCCGGACCCAGAAGCCGCGCTTGAGAAATATCCGTTCGAGCTGTCGGGCGGGTTGCGTCAGCGGGCGATGATCGCGATGGCGCTGGTCTGCGGCCCATCGCTCCTGATCGCCGACGAACCGACAACCGCGCTCGACGTCACGATCCAGGCGCAGATCCTGAAGCTCATCGCGGACCTGCAGATCGAGTTCGGCATGGCGGTGCTCATCATCACGCATGACCTCGGGGTCGTCGCCAATCTCGCTGACGATGTGGTGGTGATGTACCACGGCGAGGTCATGGAGGCGGGCCCGCGGGATGCGATCTACCGTGAGCCGGGACATCCGTATCTGAAGGCGCTGCTGAAGGCGGTGCCGCGGTTTCACATGCCCCGCGACGAACGCCTCGAGCCGATCCGCGAGATCAGGCTCAACTCCGGCCCGCTGCTCTCCGGGGAGCGCAAGCAGCACCGGCAGAGCGGAGATGGCGCGAACGGCGGCCGGCCGCTGCTCGCGGTGCGCAATATCTCGAAATCCTTCGGCAACCGCCGCAGCGGGCTGCTGTCGCGCAAGGACAAATCCCGGACCGCGGTGGTACAGAATGTCGACTTCGATCTCTATCCGGGTGAGTGCCTGGGGCTGGTGGGCGAGAGCGGCAGCGGCAAGACGACGCTCGCCCGCATC
>JAJFFI010000342.1 GCA_021776755.1 Alphaproteobacteria bacterium
CCTCTTTTTGTAAAGCATTATACCCGTAATTGTCATGCAGTCAGGTAGACAATGTTGATCCAGAAGGAGAATTGAACCATGACAATGTTGCAAACAAGCGCACAATCCGCCGAAAGGCCTGTGCGCACCCGCAGCACCCGCATGGGGCGGGCCCGCATCGAACGGTTCTTGTCCACTGCCCGGGACGCCGTTGACCAGAAGCTCTTCCGGACCAATTTCCTCCGGATGCTGGATTTCTGGATGGAGCGGGCCCGTACCCGGCGCCGCTTGCTCACACTGGATGACCGCATGTTGCGGGATATCGGGGTGAGCCGGGCCGACGCCTGGCGGGAAGGCACCAAGCCGTTCTGGAAGTGACTTCCGTCCCGGCAACGGAATTCGGCCGGTGAAAGCAAACCATGTCAACGAGGACAGCGCGCATGCCAGAGAGTTCCCTCCCCCCGGCCAGCACCCTGCAAAAGGAAATCCCCCTTTTCCAGATTGACGCTTTCACCGGCCGCCCCTTCAGCGGCAACCCGGCCGCCGTTTGTCCGCTCGACGGCGTGAACGGCGGCGACTGGCTGCCCGACGATCTGCTGCAGGCAATCGCGGTCGAGAACAACCTCTCGGAGACCGCCTATCTGCGCTCCCGGGACGACGGCGATTTCGATCTCCGCTGGTTCACGCCGGGCCGCGAGGTCGATCTCTGCGGCCACGCAACGCTCGCCTCTGGTCATGTTGTTCTGAACCGGCTCGACCCGGCGCGCGACACGGTCACCTTCCACACCCGGAGCGGGCCGCTCACCGTGACACGCGGCGAGGACGGCAAGCTGGTGATGGATTTTCCCGCGCAGCCCCCGGAAGCCGCCGACATCGGCGATGTCGCAGGCGCTCTCGGCGTGGCACCCGAAGAAACCTTCACCGCACCCTACGGGATGGCCGTCCTGAAGGACGAAGCAGCTGTCCGCAACGCCTCCCCCGATTTCCGCAAGATCGCCGCACTCACCCCACCTGAGCTGATTATCACCGCGCCGGGCGATGATTGCGATTTCGTCTCGCGGTTTTTCGCGCCGACCCATGGCATCGACGAGGATCCGGTTACCGGCTCGGCGCACTGCATCCTCACGCCCTACTGGTCAAAGCGCCTTGGCAAGACGAAGATGTTCGCGCGCCAGATTTCCGCACGCGGCGGCGAAATCTGGTGCGAAGACGCCGGCGACCGCGTGATCCTCACCGGCGAGGCCGTCGAGGTCATGACCGGCACCATCAGGCTCTGAGGCCCGAACCCTTGCACCAAATTCCATGAATTCCGCCCCATGAATTCCGCCCCATGAATACTGCGCAGACCCAAACCGCGGCTTATCCGCTGGCGGCCGCCGGCGTTGCCGCGTTCACGCTGGTGCTCTGGTCGGGCACCGCGATCGCGAACAAGGTCGCGGTCGGGCACATCGATGCATTGACGGCCGGCGCGCTGCGCTCGCTGTTTGCCGGCGTCATCGCCATGGCGATCGCAGCCCTGATGCGGTTCCCGCTGCCGGCCGGCGGCAGCCAGTGGCGGCTCCTGCTGATCTCCGGTATCTTCAGCTTCGCGCTCTGGCCGGGGCTGTTGTCGCTCGGCATCGGGCGCACCACGGCAAGCCACGCTGCCCTCATCATGGCCATGATCCCGGTCTTCACCGGGCTGATCGCCGCCGCCGTCGAGCGCAAGATCCCGTCGCCCGCGTGGTGGATCGGCGTTGCCATCGCGCTCGCCGGAACCGTTCTGCTCATCACCTTCAAGGATGGGGCCGACACCGGTGAGGCAACCGTCCTCGGCGACCTCATCATCCTCTCGGGCGTCGGCATTTGTGCCGCGGGTTACGTCGCGGGCGGGCGGCTGTCGTCGCGCATCGGCACCTGGTCGACGACTTTCTGGGGTCTCGGCGCCTCGATCAGCTTCACACTTCCCGCCGTCGTGCTGCTGTTCCCGCGCACCGACTGGGCCGCGGTCGCCGCCCCGGGCTGGGCCGCCATCGCCTACATGACGTTCTGCTCCTCGATCATCGGCTATGCCTGCTGGTTCTGGGCGCTGGGACGGGGCGGCATTTCCCGCATCGGGGTGCTGCAGTTCGCCCAGCCGGTTCTGACATTGCTGTTCGCGGTCCCGATACTGGGCGAGGCCATCACCTTGCCGCTGGTGCTGTCGGGCGCGATCATCATCCTCGGCGTCGCCATCGCCCAGCGCCAGAAACTCTAGCCGCCAGAAACTCTACCCATAAGACCCTTGCCATGACCGATACGCTCCCGACGCTTTCCGACCTCGAGTCCGCCGCCGAAACCGTGCGCGCCGCGATGCCGCCGACCCTGCAGCATTGCTGGCCGCTGCTTTCGGAACGTGCCGGGACCGAGGTCTGGGTCAAGCACGAGAACCACACGCCCACGGGCGCCTTCAAGATCCGCGGCGGGCATGTCTACATGGCCGATCTCCGGAAATCCGCGCCGGACGTGAAGGGCGTCATCGCCGCGACCCGGGGCAACCACGGCCAGAGCGTTGCGACCGGCGCTCGGACGCACGGTTTCAAGGCCGTGATCGTCGTCCCCCACGGCAACTCCGCGGAGAAGAACGCCGCCATGCAGGCCCAGGGCGCGGACCTCATCGAGCACGGCCACGATTTCCAGGCCGCCCACGACTACGCGATCGAACTTGCAGACGAACGTGGACTTCACATGGTGCGCTCGTTTCACCCGCTGCTGGTGCGGGGCGTCGGCACCTATGCGCTCGAGCTCTTCCAGGGCGTGCCCGGCCTCGACGCGGTCTATGTGCCGATCGGTCTCGGCTCCGGCATCTGCGGCGTGATGGCGGCGCGCGACGCCACCGGCTCGAAAGCCGACGTGATCGGTGTCGTCTCGGAAAACGCGCCGGCCTACGCGCTCTCCTTCGACAAGGGCGCGCCGGTCTCGACCAACGCCGCCGACACCTTTGCCGACGGGGTCGCCTGCCGGGTGCCGGTTCCCGGCGCGGTCGATTTCATCAACAAGGGGGCCGCGCGGATCGTGCGAGTTTCGGAAGCGGAAATCGCCGCCGCCATGCGCCACTTCTACACCGACACCCACAACCTCGCCGAAGGCGCCGGCGCCGTCCCGCTCGCCGCCCTCCTGCAGGAAAAGCACGCGATGGCCGGCAAGCGCTGCGCCGTCATTCTCACCGGCGGCAACATCGACCGCGACCTCTACCTCGAAAAGATCGGCAGCACCTGATGAGCCAGTTGCACAAGGACCACCACGAATTCGGCGCGTTGCTGCAGGCCGTGCGCGATATCGCCGCGGGGTTCCATGACGGCCTCGATGGCCGGCCTGTCGCGGCAGACCTCGAGGCCGCCGGACCGATGACCGATGCGCTTCCGGACAGTGGCGCGGGCGCCCCGGCGGCGCTTGCGCGGTTTTCGGCCGAGATCGAGCCCTGGCTCTCGGCGAGCGTCGGCCCGCGCTATCTGGCATTCGTCACCGGGGGTGCGACGCCTGCCGCAATCGCCGGCGACTGGCTGGCTGCGGCTTGTGACAACAGCACCAGCATGGCCGCGGGTTCGGTCGCGACCCGGGTGACCCGCCAGACGCTCGACTGGCTGATGCAGCTTTTCGATCTGCCGATGGACACCTTCGACGGCTGCTTCACCTCCGGGGCAACCGCCTCGAACCTGCTCGGCATCCTGACCGCGCGCGAGTTCTGCGGCGCCACGCTCGGCATCGATGTCGCGGCCAACGGCGCAATGGCGCTGCCCGCAATTCCGGTGCTCTCGGCCTGCCCGCACGCCAGCATGATCAAGGCACTCTCGATCGCGGGCTTCGGGCGCGAGTGCGTCATCCCCATCGACCGCCTTCCCGGCACCGAGGCGATGGACCCGGCCTCGCTCGCCCGCGCCTTCGGCGGCCTCGGCTCCGGGCCCAAGATCGTGATCGCGAGTGCCGGGACCGTCACCGGCACCGACTTCGACGACCTCAACGCCATCGCCGATCTCTGTGCGGCCAATGGCGCCTGGCTGCATGTCGACGGCGCGTTCGGTATTTTCGCGCGCTGCATGCCCGCCGATGACAAATTGGACCGTGCGGCATGGACCGCGGGCCTCGAGCGCGCCGACTCGATCACCGGCGACAGCCACAAATGGCTCAATGTGCCGTACGACAGCGGCTTCTTTTTCACCCGTCACGCCAATCTGCTCGAACGGGTCTGCTCTTTGGGTGCCGCCTATCTCGTGACAGACGAGGCCGATCCTGCCTACATGCTGCGCTCGATCGAATCCTCGCAACGCTTCCGCGCGCTGCCTGCCTGGATGACGCTCGCCGCCTATGGCCGCGTGGGCGTGCGCGCCATCGTCGAGGCCAACTGCGCCCAGGCCGCCCGTCTCGGCAAATGGCTCGAGGACCGCGACGGCTGGGCGCTGATGAAGCCCGTGAAGCTCAATGTCGTCGTCTTCCGCAGTACGCGCGCAAACGACCAGAAGACGGCGCTGGCCGCGCTGAACGCAACCGGCATGGTCTACGCCTCCCCGGGCGCCTGGGAGGGCACGCCCGGCATGCGCATCTGTTTTTCGAACTGGATGACGACCGATGACGACGTGGCGATTGTCGAGGAGGCGCTTGATGCGGCGGCCGAGGCCATAGGATGATGCGGCCAACAGCAGGGACGAAGCGATGACCGAAGAACTCTTCCGCCAGGACGCCTATCTCCGCGACTGCGAGGCGACCGTGGTCTCAGTAGACGATGGCGGCGTCGTGCTCGACCGCTCCGTGTTCTACCCGACGGGCGGCGGCCAGCCCGGCGACAGCGGCACGCTCCGCACCGCGTCCGGCGCCGAGCTCCGCGTCACCGACACCCGCAAGGGCGAGGACGGTATCCTGCATATCATCGAGGGCGACGCCGCGGCCCTTTCCCCGGGCGACACCGTTACCGCTACCCTCGACTGGGAGCGGCGCCACCGGCACATGCGGATGCACACCTGCATGCATCTGCTCTGCGCCGTCGTCGAAGGCGACGTGACCGGCGGCGGTTTGGGCGACGGCAAGGGCCGGATCGATTTCGACCTGCCCAACACCGCGCTCGACAAGGAGCATATCGCTGCCGAGATCAACCGCCTCATCGCCGAGGATCACACCGTGACCCCGCGCTGGGTTGATGAAACGGAACTCGACGCGCACCCGGAGCTCGTCCGCACGATGTCGGTGCAACCGCCCCGCGGCACAGGCCGCATCCGCCTGCTTGAGATTGGCGACGTCGACCTGCAGCCCTGCGGCGGCACCCATGTCGCGCAGACCGGCGAGATCGGCACCATCGTCGTCCGCAAGATCGAAAACAAGGGCAAGCAGAACCGCCGCGTGAACATCACGTTCGACGAATAAGCCGCAGACGCATCCTTCAGAAGGATGGCGGCCGGCCTACCCTTCGTCCGCCCCGGATTTCAGCATCGGCAGCACCATCCACGCGGCACCCGCCGCGAACAGGTGCTTGATCGAGTGTCCGCTGACAGCACCCGCCGAACCCTGGAAAATCCGCAAGTCGAGCTGCTCGCAGAGGATCGCCGCGCCATAGAGCAGCAGGATCCAGACGAGGTGCCGCCCGTTTGTGAGCCGCCCCTCGAACAGCAGCGCGGTCAGCGGGATCAGCGCCATCGGGATCGCCTGGGCGAGGAAATAGAACCGCAGGTCGCCACGTCCGAGGCCCTCGCTCATGTGCCAGTAGAGCGCCCCGGCCGCCCCGAGCGCCACCAGCGCGAGAGTCAGCGCGACAATCAGCATGGGGGATGCCTTCGGCGTCACCCGGTCGGCGATGAAGCCCGCGAGCAGCGCCGAGAACGCGAGTGTCATCGGCAGCCGGTCCCAGAACAGCCGGTCGTTGTCGGGCGCCCAGTGGTAGTAGCCGGAGCCCGCGCAGACCAGCGCCACGCCGCCGAAAAACACCCAGTACGGAAACACGCCGCCGGCAGGGCGTCCTTCGCCCCGGATCAGCCAGCCGATGCCGAGCAGTCCCGCCAGCAGGAACGGCAGGTTGGTCGCCACATTGCCGAAGTTCGGGATGCCGAGACAGCCCCGCTTGTCGGCAAAGTCGTGATACCCCGCAGGCTGCGCGAACGGCTCATACACGAGCGCCAGCACAAGCAGAAACGCCGCCACGCCCACCAGCACGCCGATCTTAATATCCTTGGGCCACCGCCGCAGTGCGTTCAGCATGGTTTGTTCATCATCTTCCCGCCCCGTCCTGGCCCGCCGCGGCGTCGGCGGCCTCGACTTCGCCCAGTAACCAGTCCCGGAACGCCGCAATGCGGGGGTCGCCGCCGCGGTCCTCGGGATAGACCAGATAGTACCCGCCATTCACCGGCAGCTCGATATCGAAGGGCGCGATCAGCCGCCCACGCTCAAGGTCGTGCTCGACCAGCCGCCGGTCGGTCACGGCGAGCCCCAGGCCGTTGATTGCGGCGTCGATCGCCATCGAGACATTCTCGAACCGCGGGCCGCGCTCCGGGTCGACATCGGTGACACCGGCGATGCTGAGCCAGCTCCGCCACTCGCCCATGCGCGGGATGACGTGCAGGAGCGTGTGCCGCGCAAGGTCCCCGGGCACGGCAAGCGGCGGGCCGACCTCGAGCAGCTCGGGACTGCACACTGGCATGACGTCCTCCGTCATCAGCTTGTGCGCCGTCAGCCCGGGCCAGTCGCCCTGCCCGAACCGCACCGCGAGCGCGGTGTCGGAGCTCTCGAAATCGGCCAGCTTGACCGCAATAATCGGGCGCACCTCGATGTCCGGATGCGCGATCTGGAATCCCGGCAGCCGCGGCACGAGCCAGCGGGTTGCAAACGATGGTGCGACCGAGATCACCAGCGGCCCGCTCTTGCTCGCCGCCAGCACCCTCCGGGTCGCGCCGTCGATCTGGTCGAGGGCCGCACGGAGCGGCGGCAGATACTCCCCGCCCTCGGTTGTGAGCGCCACCTGCCGATTGAGCCGGTGGAACAGCTTCACGCCGAGATACTCCTCCAGCGTCTTGACCTGGTGGCTCACCGCCGAGGGCGTGATGTTCAGCTCACCCGCGGCATTGTTGAAACTCAGGTGGCGCGCCGCCGCCTCGAAGGTGCGCACGGCGTTGAGAGGTGGCAATTGCCGCATGTTCCGGTCTCGCGTGCTATTAGTGAGTTTTATTCATCTGAAATATGAGAAAGCATCGTTTGCCAGTCAACCCGGGGCTGCTTATTTTTAAATCATACCAAGGCCAAAAAAGGCCAGTCAGGACTAGGCAAGTTTCTTCCCCAACGCCCTAAATTCCTGAAGCAAACTGATGCGAAAGGACACGTCATGCACAGAATTCACCAGTTTCCCGACAGCGGCCGGATCGCGCCCGATTCCCGGGCGCTCCGGCTTCAACCCCACGGCGGACTCGACTATCGCCACTACGAACTCCGCGCCCGCGCCGCCCGGGCAAAGGCGGCCGCCGAACTCGGCGCCAGGATCCGCCACGCGGTTTCCGGTTTGCTGCACAGGCTCTCCGGCTCACCTTCCGCAATCTCCCAGGGCTGATCGGCACGCCCCTCCCCCGCATTTCAGTCGATCGCCCGAAATGACGGATGCCGCAGGTAGCAGCATCCGCCGTTTTTTTGTCTGCCAACTGTCCCGGAACAATTATTCGGGTGAGCGCGGTGTTCGGCTCCGCTATGGTCTCGACCGTTTCCTCCCACCGGCACTTGCAGACACCAAACGCGATGAACGATATCCACACGACCGCCGACGATTTGACCCGCACCCGCAGTTATTCGTGGGCCGACCCGCAGGCGCTGGCCGAGGCCGGTCTGGAAATGTCGGGTCTGGAGTACATCCGCGGCATTATGGACGGCACGCTGCCGCACCCGCCGATCTGCGAGACGCTGGGATATCGAATCACGGCGGCCGACGAGGGCCGCGTCACCTTCTCGATCGAGCCGCGCGAGTTTCACTACAACCCGATCCGGGTGCTGCACGGCGGCATCGCGGCGACCCTGATCGACAGCGCAACCGGCTGCGCCATCCACACGACGCTTCCCGCGGGCGGCAACTATCTGACCACCAATCTCAATACCGACTACCTCCGTCCGCTGACCGAAGCCACCGGGGAGGTGTCCTGCACCGGCATCGTCGTTCACCGCGGGCGGCGCACGGCCATCTCGACCGCCGAACTG
>JAJFFI010000343.1 GCA_021776755.1 Alphaproteobacteria bacterium
TGCGGGCTCGAGGTGGTCGAGGTCTCGCCGCCCTACGACGTCAACGACAACACCTCACAGCTCGCCTGCCGCGTCATTCTCGACACGCTCGGAACGCTGGTGTCCGAAGGCAAGCTCGGCCATCGCGCCGAGGTGATGGCAGCGGGCGAATGAACCCACCCGCGATTTTCAACAGACCGACCCATGAACCGGAGGAAGACATGAACGTTCAGCTCTCGACGATCGCCCGCAGCACTACTGCCGCCATTGCAACCTTGGCCGTACTGGCGCCTGCCGCGGCACTGGCCCACGACGAAGGCTTTGCTTCGGCAGGCGAGTTCGGTGCGGTCCTGCACGGGATCGATCATCTCGCGGCCTGGTCCATCGGTGTGCTGCTGGTGGCCGCGGGCGCAATTGCAGTGACCGCAACGGTGCGTGCCGTGCGGCGCCAGGCGCGCCTCGCCGTTTCGGAGTAGTCTGCCACTTTCAACCGCCAGCGGTGCCGGTTGCCGGCCCGCTGGCGTCTGCCTCTGACACGCCCATTCTGGGGAGAACCAATGAACCCGGCACTCTGGGGCGGACTTTGCGCGGTGAACCTGGGCCTCGCCGATTTCATGGCGCGTTTCAGCAGCCGCGGAATCGGCCATGCCTCGGCATTGCTCGGCATGCTGACAAGCGGCGCGATCGCGCTGACCGTCTATGTCTGGATTGCCGAGCCGGAGCTGACCTGGACTCTGTCGGGAATGTGGCTCGTCGCACTGAACGGCGTCGCCACGACCGTCATGACCCTGCTGCTCTACCTCGGGCTCGCGCGCGGGCCGGTCAGCATCGTCGCCCCCATCGTCGCGAGCCATCCCGCGCTCGTCGTGCTGCTCGCCGTGGCGCTCGGCGCGCGGCCCTCGATGCTGCAGTGGATCGCGATGGCGGCGACGCTCGCCGGCGCATTGGTCATCGCCCGAAGCGCCGAGAGTTTCGAGGGCGCTGACAAGTTCGAGCGCAGCCACCTCCGCACGACCATCTTCATCGCGGTCGCGTCCGCGCTCGCCTATGCCGCCCTTGTCTCGGCGGGACAGGCGGCGGTTCCGATCTACGGCGAGTTGCAAACGCTCTGGATGGGCCGGCTGTTCAGCCTCGCCAGCATCCTCATTTTCTTCCTGATCCGCCGCGAAGGCCCGCGGATGACTTTCCGCTGGCTGCCGTTTGTCGCGGCGCAAGGTCTGCTCGACGCGGGCGGTTATCTGGCGCTGTTTGCGGGCAGTGGCGGGCCGGGTGCCGAGATCGCCGCCGTAACCGCCTCGACCTTCGGCGCGATCACGACGCTGCTCGCGCGCTTTGTGCTCCGCGAGCAGATCGGCGGCCTGCAATGGGCGGGGATCGCGATGGTTTTCGCGGGCGTCGCCGTACTTTCCACGGCCGGCTAGGCCGCCGCCGCTCAACCTTCCTTCAGGAACTTTGCGATTTCATCGGCAAAGGTTCCCGGCACATCGTGCGGTATCCAGTGTGACGCGTTTTCAACGCGCACGAGACGCGCATTCGGGATTTCCATGGAAAGCCGCTCGCCGTCGCCGATTGGCTGCCAGGGATCGTGGACCCCCCAAAGACAGAGCGTTTTGACGCCGATGTCGCGGTGCCGTTCGACCAGCGCCGTCGTGTGATTGGTATTCAGCGAACTGGCGTTGCGGATGAGACTGATCTTGCCTTCCTCGTCGCTGTAGGGGGCGACGATGCCATCGCGGAATTCGTCAGTCATGCGATCCGCGTTGTGCAGGCCGTCGGGTAGGCCCGAAGCCACGAAGTCCGCGATCTCTTTTGGCGATTTGGCGCGTAACTCGGGGTTACCGAGGTCGACCATGTCGTCGATGGGCCAGGAATCATAGGCGACCGCGTTTGTCAGGACCAGCCGGTCGACGCGCTCAGGATGCTCGATCGCCATGATGAGGGAAACGCCGCCGCCGGTGTCGTGACCGACGAACGTCGCCTTCTCGATGCCGAGATGATCCATGAAACGCAGGATCATGTCGGTCTGGGCCCGCAGCGAGCGGTCAAAGAAATCCCGCCGGTCGGAATAGCCGTGGCCGAGGAAATCCGGCGCGATCACCCGGCAATGTGGTTCGAGCCGCGGGATCACATCGTGATAGAGAAACGACCAGGTGGGTATGCCGTGCAGCAGAATGACTGGCGCGCCCTCCCCCACGTCAGTCCAGGCGACTGTCAGGGGTTTGTAGGACAGGCCGTCGAGCTCGGCGGTTTTCTGACGCTGCCGGAAACTCTCGTGCGGCGCCGGCATCAGAACTGTTCCGATTTTTCCGTAACTTCCTGATACCAGAGGCTGCGCGTGCCGATCTTCGCGCGCAACTTCCATTTCATTGTCTTCGGCGCCTCCTCGATACAGCGGAGCAGCTCATCAATCCGTTCGCGGATCGTCTGGCCTTCCTCTTTCGTGATCGAGGGGAACTCGTCGATGTATCCCGGCACCCGCTTCAGGTTCTCGGTGAACGTGTAATAGAAACCCCAGTCCTTGCGCATCAGGTCGACGATGTAGTCGGTGTCGATGCTGCGCGGGCCGTCTTCCTGGTGGGACAGCGGATGCTCGAGCATCAGGACAAGCGTGTCCTTGAAATCCTTCAGGTTGATCTCGACGATCTGCATCTTCTCGAGCAGCAGATCGGTCGTGCAGATCGTCGGCGACTCGAGCTCGAGGCGGCCCTTGAACGGGATCCGGTGGCAGAAGTAGAGCTCGTCCGCGAATACATCGACGTTCAGCTGGGTCTCCGGATGGAGATAGATGTGCCGGCTTCCCTCGGACGCCATGTAGACGCCTTCATCGGGCTCGTAGCCCTGGTTCATCAGGAACTCGCGGATCTTCTGGTTCTGGGATTTTTCGGCCGCGAAATCGACATCTGTCAGCGCCCGCTGCATATCCTGAAACAGGTGGACGTGTTCCGGACAAACTAGCCTGTACGCGACCGAGCCCAGAATTCGGAGCCTGATGCCCTCCTTTTCCGCGTCGCTGACAAGGCGCAACGCTTCGTCGACAAATTCGAGATGCAGGCTCTGATCATTCATGTGTTCATTTCCATCCATTCGTTCTGGTATGTGGCCAGCCAGGATACAAAGTCTACGCCACTGTGGGTCGGACCGGAACAAGAGCCGGACCGCGGCGGGGGAGAACCCGCCGACGGCCCGGAGTTTTTATTACCAACCTCTTGTTCGATCTAGAGGTTTGTCCTCCATCGTCATTCGATCGGGATCTCCTTGAACGCCAGGGTCACGTCGACACCCTGGGAGGCCCGGATCATCTTCATCACGAAGTAGAACACGAGGCCGATGACGAAGATGCCGAACACGATCATCATCTGGTTGAACTCGTGCCCGGCCGCGATCGGATCGAGGAACAGCGTCCAGAAGTAGAACTGGGACCCGACGAAGCCGAGGAAACAGGCAACCGTCATCATGGGCA
>JAJFFI010000344.1 GCA_021776755.1 Alphaproteobacteria bacterium
CGACCGTGATCGCACCGCCTCGACGCCGCTGGTGGCTGAATTCCTGGCCCCGGGCAGCGGCGAGGACAATGACGAACCGGCTTTTCTCTATGCGGTCCTGTCAGTCGCCGTGCTGCGCCCGGCGGCCGAGACCGCGGTCACCGTCTTCACGACGCCGCGCGACCAGATCGACGATCTGACGCCGCCGCCGCTCCACGCCGGCAATCTCTCACCGGAGGATCTCGGAGAGGACGACATGGCGGCGGGTTTCCCGGCGCACGGGCTCAAGATGTCCGGACGGCGCGCGGCCATACTGGGCGGTGGTGGTGCGCCGCATCGGGGATCAAGCTATGGCAGGGGACGGGGGACACCGGTCGACCGGACCCTCGACCTGCTGGCGGCCTCGGCCAACGAACTGCATCTGACAGCCGTAGAGAGCGACGGCAGTTTTGGGGGCGACGACCCTGAAATCGGCTTCTACACCGGCCTGGTCGTCGTCGATGGCCCGCTCTACGAGGCCGCGGTGCGGGGATCCGGGTCGCCCGAACTCCGTGCCGTCGAGCATCTCGCCGTGAAATACCGGCAGGGCGCCACGCGCTACACGACGGACGCGGGCGCTAGGGATCATTTCATTGATTTTGTTGCGGTTTCCGGGCTCGAGCGTTATCTGGCCCGCTATGAAAACTGGCTCGAGACGCTGTTCGACCGGTTGATTGGCAACCTTATTTCCGAATAATTCGAGGTTTCAGGCGGACCAATTTTACCCGCCGGGCCGCGTAAGTCCTGGCCTAGCGCACCTGAACTTCATGCCAGGGCGACCATTGGCCCTTGCCGGACCCCCAGGCGTGCCGCACCCGGAAATAGTACTCGCCCTTGTTCCCGAAGGCTGACCGCGCGACCGAAGTCTGGGTGTCGCCGTTCGGATCGCACAGCAGCCGCTCCGGCATCTGCTGCAGGTTGGTCCAGCTCGGCGGTGGCTTGCCCGCTCCCTTGGGCGGCAACCAGCGCCATTCGAGCTGGTACTGACCCGAGCGGCAGTTGTCTTCCGACACCCGCGGCCGAAATTTCAATACGACGTCGCCCGAAAACGCCTGACCCTTCCGGGGCGATAGCACATTTGGCTGGGCCTGGGCATCGGCGGTCATCGTGACGCCGGCCGTGATCCGGAACTTCCGCCATTCGGAGACATGCTCGGTGTTTGGGATCCGCGCGCGCACCCGCCAGAAGCCGACGCCACCCCGGCTCAGGAACCAGTCGATCTTGCGGACCAGGCCCGAGGAGAAATAGGTCTTGCCGGTCTTCTCCCAGTCATCGCCGCCCTTGGGATCGTCGCAGGGCTGGCGCGCGCTGCCGGGGATTGCCGGACACGCCTGCCATTCAAGATCGACCTGCGGTGCCTCGAGCGCCCAGAGATCCTTGCGCACCTTCACCTGCACGACGACCCGGGGCTCTTCCATGTTGATGGCCTCGTCCTGCTTCGGCCAGATGACCTGAACCGCCGGTTCCTGAGCCGACGCAGTGTAGATTGGCCCCATGAAACCAGCTACTAGCGCCAACCCGGCGATACCGATCACTTTTTGCCAGACATGGCGCATAGTCATTATCCTGTTGATCCAAAACAATAAAATAAGATAGGCGACCCGAGTGGTCCAATCTGGTTGGGTTTGGGCGTGGGCTTCCCGGTTCAGACGAGGCCCCCCGGCCGGACGCGCAGTCTAGCCCGCGGTCTTGCAGGGTTCCAGCGCCGAATGTGGCTTTCAATGACGGGGTATCGTGGCAGAATTCCGGCCGAGGATTGGGTGCGCCTTGGTGCGCCCCTCACGCGTCCGGACGGGCCATCATCCGCTCGGTCGTGCCGGTCAGCCGTCGGGCCAGTTCGCGGGCGAGATTGAGCAGCACCTTGGCGCCGATCGTGGGCTCGGTCCGGATGAACCGCTCGAGAAAATCCGCCGACAGAACCAGCACTTCGCCGGCGCTCCGCGCGATTACGTCCGCGGTGCGCGCCGTGCCGGTCAGAAAGCCGATCTCGCCGAACGTATCGCCGGCCCCAAAGACCGCAACCGCTGGCGCGCCCTCGCTCAAACGGACATCGGCGATCCCGGACAGGATTGCAAAAAGCGTGTCGTCCCGTTCGCCCCGGCGGACTATCTTGTCGCCCCGGCCGACCTGGAGCAGCCCTGCGCGGGCGAGGAATTTCTCGGCCTCCTCCTTCGTCAGCCCGTCGAGGAGGGCGACCGCGTGCAGCGGATCCCGGGCGACCCGGTCCGAAAGGAACTGAAAGAACGCCGAATCCTCCATGAACGCCCCGGACATGGGCGCCACATAGGCAGGGTAAGACGCTGAAAACCAAGCCCTTGCTGCGACATCGTCGTCCATCGGGTCGATCAGCTTCCGTAGCGGCGAGCGCACTCGCGTCAGATAGTCGAGATCGCGCGAAATCATGAGAATCGGGACCTTGAAACCATAGGCAGTGTCGTTGTAGCCGTCGGTGTAGCGGCGGTAACCGAGTTGCTCGTAGAACGGCAACAGATGGGGGCTGCAATCGCCATAGTTCAGGCGGTATCCGGCTCGGAGCTGGTCATCGAAGCATTTCTGCATCAATCGCATGATGGCGAGCGAGTTCCTGAGGTGCGGGGCAATGATAAAGCGCGATGTCGTCAACAACTGGTCCGCGCCGAAGGCATCGAGCGCCGGCTGCATGGCGAATTTCTCGGCAAACGGCGTGGTGTCCGGCACCGCGTCCATCCGGAGCACCCGCAGCGAACCTGCGATCTTTCCGTTCTCGAAGACGGCATAGGACTGCCCATAGTCGTCGTAATCGTCGACCAGCCATTTCCGCTCGTGGTCCGCTTCATCGGTCATGCCGTATTCCTCGACATAGACACGGTAGCGGAACGCATAGAGATCGGCACGCTCCGCTGCGGTTTCGACCAGCCGGACTTCGGATTTTGACATGATTTCAGTGCCTTGGGAGTGTGCCGCGCGGGTCAGCCGGCCTCAATTTCCTGGAACATCCGGACATAGAGTTCGCCGACCACGTCGGCCACATGATGCACATAGGCCATGTCGGCTGCCGGGATATTGGTCTCGATCTGCGCGATGATGTCCTTGGTGTGCTCCTCATCGGCCTCGCCGTGGCCGGCGAGAAACTTGACCCCGTCGGGCAGGTCGAGCCCGCGTGCGATGCTGTCGGCAACCACATGGCCAAGGTCGTCGCCCATCGCCTCCAGAACATAAAGCCATCCGAAAAGCCCGACGGGGTTGGCGTGGCCCGCCGTGAAATACTCAAATCCGATCATCGCCGCACAGGATGTCGCGGGCCGCGAGGCCCTGAGCGTGTCTTCGCTGACCCCGAGAGCCGCCAGATCCGTAATTGCCCAGGCTTCATGGCCCAGTTCCTCGAGCGCGTGGTGCAGCAGATATCTGGCAAGCTCCGGGTGGTCCGGGACACAGCGCGCGCCGGCAAGCCCGATGACCGTCGAGCTGTGCTGTGCGTAGTGCCAGACGTTCATCAGATATCGCTGGTAGAGTTTGGAATCGGCTTTGCCTTCAAGGACTTGCTGTATTCCGGCAATGTTCGTGATGCCGTCGCGCACGCGGCTCCGGATGCCTTCGAGTGTCTTCATCGATCACGCTCCCGCTGATTGCCCGTCCTGGCCTCGGGCCCCACTGAATGGCGCCTGCCGGAAGCATAGCAGACTATGTAAATCGCCGGAATTTGGCTAACCGAGATCGGAAAAACGTACATTCAACCATTTCGTTGAATGTCGGGAAAGCGGGCGTAGGCAACGCCGGTGGCGTATTCGGTGCGCCTTCCCGGAAATCGCAATGCGTCAAGTTGTGGATGGCTGGATCTCGCGGCCTTGGAAAATCCGGGTGGCGACGCCAGAGGCGGCGCAGGCCTTGCCAGCGCGCATATCCGGCTTATCCTTTTCTCAGGAGTTGGCGTCCTTGCAGGATGCGGCGTCCGGCGGAGGCCAGGTCCAGGGCCGCATCAATCCGCTTCACTCGAACGCGCGAACCAGTTTCCGGGAACCCTTCATGGCAGACACACCAATCGATCTTTATTCGTGGCCCACACCGAACGGGCACAAGGTCCACATCGCGCTCGAAGAGATGGCGCTGCCCTATACGGTGCATCCCGTCGATATCCTCGCGGGGGATCAGTTCGAGGCAGATTACCTTGCGCTCAACCCGAACAACAAGATGCCGACCATCGTCGATCCGGACGGCCCGGGCGGGTCGCCCTATACGGTTTTCGAGTCAGGCGCGATCCTCCTGTATCTTGCCGAAAAGACCGGAAAATTCATGCCGCAGGACACCGCCGGGCGGTACGACGTGATCCAGTGGCTGATGTGGCAGATGGGCGGGGTCGGTCCGATGTTCGGCCAGCGCCACCATTTCCATGACTACGCTCCCGAAAAACTGCCCTATGCCATCGACCGCTACACCAAGGAAGCGCACCGGCTCTACAACGTGCTCGACCGGAGGCTCGCCGGACGCGAGTTCATCTGCGGCGACTACACGATCGCCGACATGGCGGCCTTTCCCTGGTGCCGCCTCTATGAGCGCCACGACGTCGATGCCGCGGACATCCCGAATGTGAAAGCCTGGATCGACCGCATGCACGAGCGGCCCGGCGTCGCCCGCGGCCTCGAGGTTCTCCAGGAAAAGCGCCGGGACATTACGAAAGACAAAGGGGGCATGGAGAATCTGTTCGGCGACAGTCAGTATACAAAGCGTTGATATATATATAGAAAATGGCTTTGCGAACCACCTGAACAAGATTCAAAACGTGCCATGTCAGGCTTTCTGTCCTGAATGGGCCAATATCCAAGACATCCATCCTGAATATCTAACCTGAGAGGCCAGATGACGATCGATCTCTACACTTGGGGCACACCCAACGGCCGCAAGGTCTCGATCATGCTCGAGGAGACCGGGCTGCCATACACCGTGCACACGATCGACATCATGAAGGATGAGCAGTTCGACCCGGACTTCCTCAAGATCAGCCCCAACAACAAGATCCCGGCGATCGTCGATCCGGAGGGCCCGGATGGCGAGGCGATCTCGATGTTCGAATCCGGGGCAATCCTGTTTTATCTCGCGCAGAAGTCGGGGAAACTGCTGCCGAAAGACGCCCGCGACCGCTACGCGGTGCTTGAGTGGCTGATGTTCCAGATGGGGGGGGTCGGCCCGATGCTCGGTCAGGCGCATCATTTCCGCCGCTTTGCGCCCGAGCAGATCGAATACGGCATCAAGCGCTACACCGACGAGACCCGGCGGCTCTATGGCGTGATGGACAAGCGGCTGAAAGAGAACGAGTTTTTCGCGGGAGACTACTCGATCGCCGATATTGCGATCTTTCCCTGGATCGCGCGCCACGAATGGCAGGGAGTCGAGCTTTCCGAATTTGCCAACGTGAAGCGATGGTATGACGCGGTTGGCGCGCGGCCGACCGTCGAAAAGGGGATGGCGGTCCCGTAATCATCGTGCCGGTCCCGATGTCCGGCGCAAGCCGAAGGCCGGCCTGTCGGCTGCATCGTCGGACTGGCAGGCCGGCGGACTGCCGGACCGGCAGGTTAGTTGGCGGCCGCCTTGCGTTTGCCTTCGGCGCTGGCCGCCGGGAAGGCGATCACGTCGCCGCTGGCCTTTTTCGCGCATTTCGGCGACTTGGCGAGGGTGTCCTCGGCAAGGGCCACGAGCTCGCGGCGTGCTTTCTCGAGTGTTGCGAGGTCACGGGCGTCTTCGCGGTCGTAAACTTCCATGCAGCTCAGCTTGATCTCGATCAAATCGACCAAGGTCTCGATGCTCTTTTTGCTCAGTCCCATACTGGACCTCTGCTGTTGCGGCGCCGGGGCTGTCTGCCGTTTGCGTTCGTTGGCGGACCGGGCTTCGGGGCCAGTAGCGCAGCAGACCATCCGCTGCGTCCGGGACCGATTTAGCGCCCGGCATGATTAACGCGGAGTAAATCCAACGCGGAATCCGGGTTCGGCGAAATCTGGCGACAATGCAGCCACTTAACGGATTCTAAAGCCAAATTTCCTAGACTCCCGGCGACATCAGACAGTCAAAAGCCGGAACCCAGACCATGGACGATACTTCAGGCGTCATCAACGCATCCGATCTCTTCGCCGACGATCCGGGCGAAATGTTCGGCGACCTCGGCGAACCCGATTATCAGCGCCGGCTGACCGACAAGATCCTGGCGGCCTTCAACCACGCGTATTCGGTCGGGGAATCGGAAATCGCCGACGTTCTCAAGGCGGCGCTCAAAATGGCCGAATCTCGCGGCACCCGCGAATTCCCCGCCCGGCGGAGCGAGCAGGCCGTGGACCAGGCCGACGCCTGGATCCAGTTCGTGGCAGCCCGCGACCACTACAAGGCTCTGGTCGAGGGCGGAGCCGCGGATGCCGATGAATGCCAGAATGCGCTCCGCGACATGAAGTCCCGCTATCAGGTCTGGTCGAACGCCTGAGCATCCCTGCCAGGGTCCGCTCCGGGCGCCTGCGCCTTCCGGGCAGCGCGCCAGCCGCATTGACACTCCGAACCCCCGTGGCTAGAAGGTCCAGCGCTCGCAACCGGGCGGGTTGGCCCGCCGATTTTGCGGGTTTCCCGGCAGCACCCAGGAGGGATGGCAGAGCGGTAATGCAGCGGATTGCTAATCCGTCAACGTGTAACAGCGTTGCGAGGGTTCGATTCCCTCTCCCTCCGCCATTTGCCCATGCCGCGGCACTGCAGCGCCTCTCCCCGATAACTGCCGCCGGCGCGACGCTCTGGCATGGCCCTTCCCGAGTGCGTGGAATTGAGAAACTTCAACGTCTGCCACCGAATTGGTCCCGAAGATTTTCCGAAATTCCAATTTTTTATAGAGCCGCTATGCGGATTTCCGCGAAAACCTGTCAAGCGCTTAATATCATTGCAAAATTTGAGTTTCCTGAATACAGTTGCACGAAGTCAACGGTGGCCCGCAAAATGCGCGGCCACGGAGGTCTCCAAGGGTGGAAATCCATCCAACACCGAAAGCGGAGAGATTGTCAGGGGTCCGCTGATTCTGGGTTTTCATCTTGAAATACAAAGCGAATCGACGAACCTGCTCCGGAATAGCTGATTTTCGGCAACGTTGAGACATGTTGCAGAAATGCAGCAGAGCAAGAAAGATTTGCGTTGAAGGAGGCCAAATGCTATCTCTCCTCACGCTTTCAGGCATCGGAAGTCCCGCGTTGGGAAGATTTCCGGCCCGAAAGAAACTGGAGGGGGCTTCCTCTCGCACTCCGGGCAACCGGACAGTGTGATCCCGGGCAACCGGGTAACATAAACAAGTAACCGGCGGAGCAACCGCCCAAGGGCAAGATGGCGATCCAATCGCGACACAGGCAAGACGGCGGATCAACCGCCGGAAAGTGCGGGACAAACTAACTCTGGGTAGGGATACATGGTGCGGCTGCAGGACGTGCTACGCCGTGACGGGAAATGTGGGGGTGCCAATCGCCCGAACGCCCGTCAGGCTGACGATGGTCAAATCGGTGATGCTCAAGCGAGCACAGGGGCCGGTGGATCAGATCGCAACGCTTCCAACCGAACGGAAGGGACCGCCACGCGCGGCGCGTTCCGCCGGGCTCCGGCAAAGCCGGACCCGCGGTCCATTTCGGCCGAAGCCCGCCGCGCGGCATCTGCTGCGCATACACGGTTCGCGGAAACTTTCGCAAGCGATGAGGAGCGCGCCCGCAGCCCCTTCGCGAAGAAGGTTTCCGACGCCCGCCTGCATTTCACGGGGACCAGCCAGTATGTCGTCCGCGGATTCCGCAACGCCCGCCTGAAAATCCGTACCGTTGCCGTAATGAAAAGCCGCGTCGTCAAGGCGCGGCTCTCGAATGCGCTCACCCATTGCCGGACCCGCATCCGCGCAGGCTGGCGCAACTGGCGCCATCAGCGCGCGCATTTCGGCCGTTTCGATGTCATTAACAGGTCGATCGCGGCAGAACGTGCGCGGATCGAGGCCGCCGCCGCGGATGCCTCGGCGTCTGTACCGGCACGGGCACCCACGCCGCAGTCCGCCCGCCGCGGCCGTCTGGTCCGCACCCTGAGAGGATCGGCGCGGAGCGCACCCGTGCGCGCCGCCAGCACGATCGACGATCCGGCCGAGCTGTTCCGGCAAATGCAGGCTCATGCGGAATCCCAGTCCCGGCGTTCGGACGAGGTGCGCGCACGCCTCAAGTCCGCGGGCTTCCGGGTCCGCGTGTCGCGCGGTCTTCGCGTCTTTGGCATGCGCATCTTCACCGGGATCGGCGGCTTCATGGGCTGGGCCGCTGGCTGTGTCTTCAGCGCCTGGTCAGCACTCGGGCGGCGGTCGCGCGGGCTGATTCCGTCGCGCGAGGTCATTTACCGGTCGCGCGGCAAGGTTTCCCATCACCGCATGTCCCCGACCGTGCAGGTCGGCGGCGCCATCGCATCGGTGGCGGTCGTGATGTGGGCCGGGTTCGCGTCCTATTACTATGTGTCGTTCGATCACATGATCCAGCAGCGCGACCGCGAGATTGCCTCGCTCAAGTCGGCGTATCGCAGCATGGCTTCGATGCAGGAGCAGACGCGCGGCGAAATGGAACGCGTGACGGCCGAGCTTGAGACCACCTATCAGCGCATCGTCGAGGTGATCGACCGCGCCGGCATTCCGGCCCGGGCCAAGGTCGGCCCGGTGGGGGCCGTCTCGGTGAAACTCGCCGAAGTGCCGGCCAGCGCGCCGAACGCCTTCAAGCGCGACATGTACCGGATGCGCAAGAACTGGGGCGCGCTCTCCCAGCGTACGGCCGATCTGGGCAGCGCCTTCGTCGTCGCCGGTGCGCAGTTCGAGACGGTTGTATCCGCGCACGGCGCGGTCAGCTCCCACCGCGATGGCCTGATCCAGCGCGTGGCCGAGCTCCAGACCGAGATGGCCAACCTCCGCACGACCCAGGAAGAAGTTCTGGCCCGCGTCACCGAGCGCACCCGCAGCAACATCGTCGAGGTGGCCCAGGTCATCGAGAAGACCGGCCTTGATGCGAAGGGCCTGCTGGCCCGCCTGCAAAAGGAGCGCCGCAAGGCCTCGCGCAAGCTCCGGTTCGCGCGCGGCGGCCCGTTCATCGAACTGGCCTCCGCCAAGCTCCCGTCCGGCGATCCGCTGGTGACCCGCGTCGCAAAGCTCGACAAGGACATGGGCCAGTGGCAGGACTTCCAGCAGATCCTCAGGATGCTGCCGATCTCCACGCCGGTCGACGTCTTCACGCCCACCAGCGGCTTCGGCAAACGGCGCGATCCGATCCGCCGGCGGTGGTCGATGCACAGCGGCTTTGACATGGCCAACAAGATCGGCACGCCGATTCTCGCGTCCGCGCCCGGCAAGGTCACTTTCGCTGGCTGGCGCGGCGGCAACGGCCGCATGATCGAGGTCGACCATGGTCTCGGAATCACAACACGCTATTTGCATCTGTCGGAAATTCTGGTTGAAGAGGGGGATCAGGTCGGCTTCCGCGACAAGATCGGACTCATGGGCAGTTCGGGCCGCAGTACCGGCTCGCACCTGCACTACGAGATCCGCATCGAAGGGCGGGCGGTCAATCCACGGCGCTTCCTGCAAGCAGGGAAATTTGTCTTTGTAGGAAAATAACGGCCAGCCAAACGTGCTAAACCCGCAACCAAGGGATACCAACAAGAAAATGAAACCAGCAAACTCCATGCCCTCCATCGTCAGCGTCAATCTGCGCATTTCTGGCGACCTCATCAGCGACGGCGACATCCAGGTCGAAGGCACCGTCGAAGGCAACGTCAAGAGCCGCATGCTCACGATCGGTGAGTCAGGCGCGGTCAAAGGCGAGATCGATGCCGAGCAGGTGCTCGTCAGCGGCAAGGTCGTCGGCAAGATCAAGGCGACCAGCGTCACCCTGAGCCAGACCGCAGACGTCACCGGTGACATCACCCACGAAGCGCTCGCAATCGAATCCGGCGCGAACTTCGAGGGCAACATCAACCGCATCAGCAACGCCTCCGGTGTGGCCCGCAACGGCGGCGCCCCGCTCGGTGGCGCCAAGCCCGCCGGTGGCAGCCCGTCGCTGCCCAAGGCCGGCGAAGCTGCGGCGGCCGCCAACTAGGCAAACATTCGTTTCGGTTCCGCGGCCTCGTCCGCCCCGCGCCCTCCAGTGGCGTCAGGGGCGGGCGGGGCCGCAGCCGTTTCGGGCCGGACTAGGTAATCGGTGTGTGCCTGGGGCGCGGGCGGCATCGGCCTGTTCGAGCACCCACGCGATCGCGGCCCGTGCGCCGGGTTCGCTCAGGGTCGGCGTGTGGCCTTTCCCTTCGATGACCGCGAGATTGAGGTTGGGATGTGCCGCCGCCATCGCCTCGGCCGTCGCCTGGCTCAGGACATCGGACTGTCCCCCCCGGATGATGGCGACCGGCACCCGGAACAATCCGCGGAAAAGCGCCCAGAGGTCGAGCCTCGTCTGGGGCTTGTCGGCGAGCGGCTTTGCCAGATTTATATCCCAGTCGAAATGGAGTTTTCCATCGTCTGGCGCGTGGGGCGGATCGGCCCGGTAGGTGCCTTCGGCAAGTTGGCGCCAGTCATCGTCGTTGTCGAGGCCGATCGTCGTCAATGTGGACTTCAGGAACTCGGCCGCGGTCTCGATATCGGGTTGCGGCCGGTCTTCCGAGATGAAGGCGATGATGCGGTCGAGCCCTTCGCCGCCGACATCGGGGCCGATATCGTTCAGGATCGCCCCCGCCACCGACCCCGGGGACAGCACCGCCATTCCGTTGGCCAGGAGGCCGCCGAGCGATGTTCCGGCCACGACCACCCGGTGCAGATTTGTGGCCACCATCAGGTGGCGGAGATCGCTCAGATACACCGGCGGTGAATAGTGATCCCAGTCGCTGTCGTAGTCGGACTGACCGCGTCCCCGATAGTCCGGACAGATCACCCGGCGCGGCGTCTCGTGTTCGGTTGAAAGCCAGGTCGCGAGCCGGTCGAAATCCTTCGAGTTCCGCGTCAGGCCGGGCAGACATAGCACCGGCGTGCCCGGCAGGTCCGGCGCCCCATAGCCACGGTACCCGTAGTCACGGTAATAGAGGCTCAGACCGTCCTGGGAGGTGAAGCGGCGTTCGGCATACACGGCAGCGGTGCCTATCGGTAGCGGAAGAAACTGAACACCGTTTACCCGATGCCGAGGATCGGCAACATCTGGCTAAGATCGGTGATTTCGGCATCGGGCTCCGCGGTCAGCCGCTCGCGGCGCTGGCCATAGCGGTTGCACCAGATGACCTTCATCCCGAAGGTCGCCGCCGCCACCGCGTCCCAGGCGTTCGAGGACTGGAAGCTGATCCGTTCGGCCGGCACGTCAAGCTCGTCGCAGGTCATCTGATAGACCGAGAAATGCGGCTTGTAGACGCCAACGCTTTCAACCGACAGCACCGCATCGAGATCGCCGCCGATGCCGGAATTCCGGACTGCGGAGTCGAGCATCTTCGGCTCGCCGTTCGACAGGATCGCGGTCTTTATTCCCGCAGCCTTCAAGTCTTTCAGGACCTGGGGCACCTCGGGGAACGCGTCGAGTTTCAGATAGAGGTTCATCAGGCGCTCGCGGAGGTCCGCGTCGTCGAAACCGAGTGTGTCGAGCGCATAATCCAGGGCGTCGCCCGTGACGCCCCAAAAGTCCTTGTGCTTGCCCATGCAGGCGCGAAGCCAGGTATACTCGAGCTGCTTGGTCCGCCAGAGGGCGGAGAATTCATCGGCCTTGTCGCCGAGGCTGTCGCGCTCTGATTTTGCAGCCGAATTGAAATCGAACAGCGTGCCATAGGCGTCAAAGACGCAGGCTTCAATATTCTCTAGTCGCGTATCGGTCATGGAGGCCTCCGATCAGCCTTGCGCTGGCCAGTCTTTGGAACAGGCGGTTTGCCAGTCGACTGACAGTGCCGCGATAGGGGTGGGGACGCAAGCCGCCGTCAGCAGACTTGTCCGCCCCGTGCCGAGAAGGCGCCGCAGGCCTCGGGTTTCTTTGGCTCTCCCCCAGCAGCCTTGCCGCTCGGTTCCGGCACCGACTTCGGCACCAGCGACAACGCCTTTCGGCCACTCTCGTCATCCTTCATCTTCACCGCCCCGTCCTTGCCACCGCCGCTCGACTTCGATTTTGCGGATTTGGTTTCCGGGGTCTGCTTCTTGCCGTCCTTGCCGTCTTCGGGCTGGGGCTTGCCGCCGGTCAGCGAGGCTACCGGTTCCTTGGCCTTCGGTTTCTCCTTGGGCGCGGGCTTCCCGGGAATAACCGGCACGCCGGCGTCCTTGCTCGCCAGGAGAAACTTGTTCGCCTTGGCGTCCTGCGGGCCGTACATGTGCTCGATCTGCTGCGGGATCAGCGGCCCAAGGCCTAGGCGCCAGCGGTAGACGTTCATGTTCTCGATCACGCGCTGGACGTAGTTCCGGGTCTCGCGGAAGGGGATGTATTCGACCCAGTCGATGATGTCGGTCTCGGGCGCGCGGGGGTCGCCAAACTGGCCGATCCACTGCACGACCCGGTGTTCGCCGGCGTTGTAGCCCGCGGCCGCCATCGCATAGTTGCCTGAGAACTCGACCAGCCGGTCCGAGATATACTTCCGGCCCAGCATGATGTTGTACTCGGGGTCCTCGGTCAGCCGCCCCTTGTCGTATTTGACCTCGAGCTGTTTTGCGACCCGGCGGGCGGTAAACGGCATCAGCTGCATCAGCCCGCGGGCGCCCACCCAGCTCATGGCATCGACATCGAACATGCTTTCCTGGCGGATCAGGCCCTGGACCAGCGCTTCCTCGGGACCCGCGCCATCGCCGTAGGGTTTCATCGGCTGGATCGGATAGCCTTCGGGAACCAGGGGATCGCCCTTGCGGTGCGCGAGCTTGGAGGTCGCGACCGCCAGTTTTCTGTCGCCGGACTCGAGCGTCCAGCGGATCGCCTGCACCCGCATCGCCGGCGTCGTGCCGCTGCGGAAGAGCTGGCGCAGGAATATGCTGCGCGTGCGCCCGGCGTTCAGCTTGCCGAGCTTGCGGACCGCCTGCACCAGATCGCTTTTCTCGAAATCCTCCCGGTCCTTTGCACTGACATAGGCCGACAGCCGCGGGTTGAAGCCCTCGCCGAGCTTGATCGCAGCAAGCTGGCCATAGAACGTGCCCGGATAGTTGGCCGCGATCCGGAACCATTTCGTGGCCGCCTTGGTGTCACCCAGCGCGGCATTCGCCCGCGCCGCCCAGTATCCGGCGCGTGACTGGCTCAGCGGGTACTTCACCCCCGCATGCAGGCGCAGGAAATGCTTCAGCGCCTGGCGCGGCTGGTTGCGGAAGCGCAGCGCGATCCAGCCGAGCAGGAACTCGGCCTCGGCGAAATGCTTGCCTTCTTTCAGCCCGTGGTGGGCAGCCAGCGTATAGGCCTTGTCATATTTCTTGCGTGCCAGCAGGTCGCGCACCGTCTCGTCGCGGGCTAGCCACCATTTCTTGGCGTTGCCCAGCGGCCCGCGCCTTGAGGCGTCCAGCATCACCTTTTCGGCCGCGTCCTTGCTGCCCTTCTTCACCAGCCACTGCATGTAGGCGTACTGGATGCCCGGATGCAGGCGCGCCGTGCTGTCGACCATGCCAAAGGCCGCGTCCACGTCCTTGCGCGACATTTTGTCCCGCGACAGCGCCGCCCAGGCCTTCACGATCTTCTTGTGATCGTCGCTGAGGTAGGGGAGCAACTGTTTCGCGCCCGAGACGCGTTTCTTCCAGAGCAGCCGCTCGGCGCGGAGGAAGTGATCCGTTTCGCGCAGGTGCTCCTTGTTCCGGGCGAGGAAGGACATGGCGTTGCCCTGTCCCGAGCGCCCGCGGAACGGCTCCTGCACCCAGGTCAGCCGCAGGTGGCGCTGGGCCTTGAGGCGATTCTTGGCGCCGGCCGTCGCGCCTTGCTTGTCCGCCAGCCGCAGCAGCGCGCGGGCGTAACGTTCGTCGGACAGCAGCGTCTTGGGCCGGTGCTTTTCAAACCACGCCACGACCTCGGCGTCCGGTGTCGACTTCGGCATCTCGCGTTCGGCGTGCAGCAGCAGGCGCGACATGTGCGGCCAGCCCGGGTTGGCGTCGATGAAGGCCGCGATCTCCTTGAAGGTCGCGCCGCTGTTGAGTTCCTGGAAATAATACCAGTCGAGGATCTTCGTCAGCACCGGATCGTTGCCGGCCCGCCCGATGCGCCGGGCTTCTCCAAGCCGGCCCCGCGAAATGGACGCAAACGCGCGCTCATAGACGTCCTTGTCGATGATCTCGACATCCTTGGGCGCCTGCGCCACCGCTTGCTGAATGGCTGGGCTGGCCAGCACAAGCATCGCCACGCTCAAGAGCGTGTAAAGCGGAAGTCGGATGCGGCGCCGTTGGGGTGCGGCGGGCGAAAGCGGCATGCGCGGTTTCCCTCCTGGTTCCGGGGCTTGCTCGTCAAGAATTCCAGGCAATCGAACGTCTGGCGATCAGATCCTGCCTTCTCTCTCCGAGCCGCCGCCGCGATACCTTGCGGCCGGCAATCGGAACCAAAAAACTTTCCCCCGGCTACGTCCGGATCATAGCGCCAACGCGGGTTCCGGTCCAATTCGGCCCCCGAAGTCCTGGGCGGCGGCCATTCCGAAAATCGCGTTTCGCGCCAATGCGTTGCAGGTCTTGTTCTGCAACACGGACGATTCAGGCGCGCCGACGACAACAGCACTTCAACCTCTTGCCGCTGTCCGGCACGCCCGGTATGTTCAGGCTTAGCCGACAAATCCGGCAGCATTTTGACCCGATCAGGACCGCAACCGGGCGCGGCATCGCCGCATGTCCGTGCCGGTTCAAGTGGAGAAGACCCATGGCACCCGTACTTCAGGGATCACTTGTCGCCCTCATCACGCCGTTTCGGGACGG
>JAJFFI010000345.1 GCA_021776755.1 Alphaproteobacteria bacterium
GGAATACGCGCTGACCCTGCAACGCGCCCGCCCGGCGTCGAGCGTCGTTGCCGCCGAAGGGACGATGGTGGTGATCTGGGGCGAGTCCTGCGCAGGCTGGGACGTCGAGCAAGTGATCAAGCTCAGGATGCACAGCCGGCAGGAGCGGGTCGTCAACGCGGATACGGTCTTCAAGAGCACGGAGTCGAAAGACGGGACCCGCTACAGCTTCGACACCCGCACCCTCTATGACGGCAAACCGCACGAGATATTCCGGGGCGAAGCGGTCATGAAGGCTGACGGCAGCGGCGGCACCGCGATCTACACCGCACCGGAGGAACGACACCTCACACTCGAAAAGGGCACGCTGTTCCCGACCGCGCATACCCTGCATCTGATCCAGAAAGCCCTTGAGGGCGGCCGTCTCGACTTTTCAGTCGTGTTCGACGGCGCCACCAAGGAGGGCAGCTACCGGGCGAGCACGGCCGTGACCGCACTCAAGACCGCCGATGCGGCGCCCGTCGGGGTCAAGGAAGCGCTTGCGAACATGCCCTATTGGGGGATGCAGGTGGCATTCTTTCCGGAGGGCAAGGACAGTACCGAACCTGACTGGGAGCTCACTGTCGCAATTCAGGAAAACGGCGTCGCCCGCAGTCTTGTGCTCGACTACGGCGATTTCGCCATGGGCGGGAAACTCACGAAAATCGACATTCTGCCAAAGCCGACCTGTTAGGCGGCTTTCGAGCCGGCTTTCCCTTCCCGGATCAACCGCATGACCTGGACCGCAAGGTCGCGAAGGGTCTGCTGTTCCGGCTTGGTCAGCGGCTTGCGCTTGCGGGAGTCGACGATGCACAGCGTCCCGATCGTCAGGCCCTCTTCGGTCTTGAGGGGGGCTCCGCAATAGAACCGGATATGCGGCGGGCCGGTCACGAGCGGGTTGTCCTTAAACCGCGCATCCTTGGTCGCATCGGGCACCATAAGGAGCTCGCCGGCGAGGACCGCGTGGGTGCAAAACGAGATATCGCGGGGTGTCTCGCTGGCGTCGAGGCCGCAGGTCGACTTGAACCATTGGCGATCCTCGTCGACAAGCGAGACCAGCGCGACCTCGGCATCGAACATGCCGCGCGCAAGGCGGGTCAGGTGATCGAAGGCAGGATCCGGTTCGGTATCGAGGATATTGGAAGCCCGCAGCGCTTCGAGACGCGCTTCCTCGTTCGTTGGCTTACCAGTCATGGCGGTTGTCTCACATACTTGTGGTTACGGAACAGGCGTATTCTCGGGCACGCACATTAAGCAACTCTGAACGCCGCCCGCGCGAACGAACCGCTATCGGCGGGGTTTTCCGGGTTCGATCCCGCGACCCTTTGTGATTGCATCATCGCCGAGCCGGCTCCGCACGCTGTCGATGGCGGCCTCGACCCTGGCGCGCCGGTCGGCATCCGGGTCGAGCAGATCGGGCGGATCGGCTCCGCCGTCTCCCGACAGATGCGAGAGGCCGATGCCGACAAGGCGGTATTTCGCGCCCCGGCCCCCGGACAGAACCTCATCCAGCATCTGCGCGCCGGTGCGGTAGATCACCTCGGCAAGCTGCGTGTGTTCGCTCAGCGTGCGGGCGCGCGAAATCGTCTGAAACGCCGAGGTCTTCAGTTTCAGCGTTACGGTCTTCCCGGCAATGTCCTTCGCCTTCAGGCGCTTTGAGACTTTCTCGGCGAGTCGCCAGAGCACCGGGGTCAGCTCCTCGGCTGTCCGCTTGTCTTCGTTGAAGGTGGTTTCGGACGAAACGCTCTTGGCACCCGACCCGGGCGCCACGCTCCGGTCGTCCTCGCCCCGGGAAAACCGCCAGAGCCTGCGGCCAATCGCGCCATAGCGGCGCATGAGGGTGTCTTCCTCCATCTCGCGGATCTGGCCGATCGTCCGGATGCCGTCGGCCGCCAGTTTCTTCTGGAAGGCCGGACCGACGCCATAGATCGAGCCAACGGGCCGGCCGGAGAGAAATTCCACTGCTTCCGCCCGCCCGATCAACGCAAAACCGCGGGGTTTGTCGAGGTCCGAGGCGGTCTTGGCGAGGAACTTGTTGTAGCTGAGCCCGACCGAGGCGGTGACGCCGACCTCTTCCTCGATCCGCAGGATCAGCCGAATCAGTGTCGCTGCCGGGCTCGCGCCGTGAAGCCGTTCGGTCCCCGTCAGATCGAGGAACGCCTCGTCGATGGACAATGGCTCGACCATTGGAGTGGTCGCGAGCATCAGATCACGGACCTGGCGGCCGGCTTCCGCATACTTCGTCATGTCCGGCTTGATCACGACGGCGTCCGGGCAGGCCTTCAGCGCCTTGAACATCGGCATTGCCGAGCGGATGCCATAGGTCCGCGCGATGTAGCAGGCGGCCGAGACGACGCCCCGCCGCCTGCCGCCGATGATTACCGGCTTGTCCGCAAGCGACGGATCGTCCCGTTTCTCGACACTCGCATAAAATGCATCGCAATCGATATGAGCAATCGAGAGTGTCTCGAGCTCGCTGTGCCGGACGATCCGGCGCGCACCACAGGACGGGCAGCGCGGGGCTTCGGCGCCGGCCTCCCGGCTACAGTCGCGGCAGAGCCCCGCGATCATGCCGGCACCTCGTTGGCGGATGCCAACCGCCCGTCGGGCCAGAGCCAGGCCGCGCCCCGCACGCCGCTGGCAGCACCGTGCACGGGCGGCACCAGACGCGTTTCAACGGTATCCGAGAATACATATTTCGGCAGCAGCGCGGGGACATCCTTGTAGAGCCTGGCAATCGACGAGAGCCCGCCCCCGAGCACGATGACCTCGGGATCGAGGATGTTGATCACGCCGGCGAGACCGCGGGCGAGCCTCCCCGTGTAATTCGTGAGCACCGCATTCGCCATTGAATCCGGGGCGTTACCCTCGGCACGGGCACGCTCCGCAATTGCGGTGGCGGAAAGTGGTTCGTCCGTGAGCGCGCCGTATTGTGCTTCGAGTGCGGGACCCGCCAGGTACGTCTCGAGGCACCCGCGCATGCCGCAGTAACATTCATTTCCGGGTAATTCATCGGGTCCGGGCCAGGGCAGGGGGTTGTGGCCCCATTCGCCGCCAATGGCGTTCGGCCCGTCCACGATCTGGCCATCAAAGACAAATCCGCCGCCGACGCCGGTGCCCAGGATGACCCCGAACACCGAACGCGCCCCGGCCCCCGCACCGTCAACGGCCTCGGAGAGCGCAAAGCAGTTTGCGTCGTTGGCAACCCTGACAGGGCGGCCGAGCGCCGCTGAAAGATCGCGGTCGAACGGCTTGCCGATCAGCCAGACCGAATTCGCGTTCTTCACGAGGCCGGTGGCCGGGGAAACGGTTCCCGGCACTCCGACGCCCACAGTGGCGCAGCCGTTTACGGCTTCTTCAAGCCTTTCCGTCATCATCCGGACTGCGCCGATTGTGGCAATGTAGTCGCCCCGTGGCGTCGCGACGCGATCACGAGCCAGAGTTTCGCCGTCCGAGGACAGGAGTATGCCCTCGATCTTGCTGCCCCCGAGATCGATTCCGATACGGAGGCCGTCCGACGGGCCGGAATATAAGGGCGAGAGCGTCATGGGCGAGGCGCGGTTAAGGGGCGAAATTGTTGTGATCTAACCAAAAATTAACTTTGAGGGGGTCTATTCTAACCCGTAATATCCGTATGCATGGGCAAGAAGCACGAAATCGCCCGGCAAACGGCACCGAACGGACAGAAGTCAGACCGATAGTGGCGTTTTTGACCCAGGCAACCAGACGTTGGATGAGCAATGCAGTCAGCACCTGAATCCGCAGCAGCTTCCGCGACAGACGGAACCACGGCCCGCCAGAGCAGCGGCGCCAAGACCGTCCTGATTGTCGAGGACAACGAGCTGAACATGAAGCTCTTTCATGATCTTCTCGAGTCGCAGGGCTATAGCACGCTCCAGACCCGCGACGGTATCGACGCGCTGAAGATCGCCCGGGAAAATCGCCCAGACCTGATCCTGATGGACATCCAGCTGCCCGAGGTTTCGGGACTGGAAGTTGCCAAGTGGATCAAGGAAGACGACAGCCTGAAACAGATCCCGATTATCGCGGTGACCGCGTTCGCCATGAAGGGCGACGAGGAGAAAATCCGCCAGGGCGGCTGCGAGGCCTATCTCGCCAAGCCCATCTCGGTCGCCAAGTTTCTCGAAACCGTCCAGAAATTCTTGAACTAGGGCGCGCATGACTGCTCGCATCCTTGTCGTCGATGACCTCCCCGCGAACGTCAAGCTTCTCGAAGCCAAACTGACGGCGGAGTACTACGACGTTGTGACGGCGTCTGGCGGCGAGGAGGCGCTGGAGGTTGCGGCCGGGTCACGCCCCGACATCGTTCTGCTCGATGTCATGATGCCAGGGATCGATGGCTTTGAGACCTGCAGGCGGCTCCGCGCTGACCCGAAACTCGCCCATTTACCGGTTGTGATGGTGACGGCGCTTTCCGACGTCGAGGATCGGGTTCGCGGTCTCGAAGCCGGCGCCGACGATTTTCTGACCAAACCCGTCAAGGACATCGCACTCTTTTCGCGCGTGCGCTCGCTGATCCGGCTCAAGACCGCAATGGACGAACTGCGACTTCGCCAGGACACCAGCGCGCAACTCGGGATTTCCGACAGCAGCCTCGACAATGAGAAGGCCGTCGAAGGCGCAAACGTGCTGCTGGTCGACGATCATCGGGGCAATGTCGAAAAGATTGCGCGGGCCGCGGATGCCGGCAGCTACAAGCTCGACGTTTCGACCGACGCCGGCGCCATTGAAGACACGCTTGCACAGACGGCGTACGACCTCGCAATCATCAATCTCAACCTGAAAGGGGCCGACGGCCTCAGGGTAGCCTCGCAAATTCGCTCGAACGAGGTGTCCCGCGGGTTGCCGATCATCATCATCTCCGAGGAAGACGATACCGAACGCGTCGCAAAGGCGCTGGATCTCGGCGTGAACGACTATCTTGTGCGGCCGATCGACGCCAACGAGCTGACCGCCCGCATCCGCACCCAGATCCGGCGCAAGCGCTACCAGGACCAGTTGCGGCTGCACTATCGCGACAGCCTCAACCTCGCTCTCACCGACGAACTGACCGGCCTTCACAACCGGCGCTATTTCGATGTTCACTTCGCCGCCCAACGCGAACACAGCGAAGAGAGCGGCAAGCCGATCGCCATCCTGATGATGGACATCGACCGCTTCAAGAACGTGAACGACACCTATGGCCACCCCGTGGGCGACGATGTCCTGAAGGAGATCGCCCAGCGGCTCAAGATGTCGGTGCGTCAGTTCGACATGGTCGCCCGCATCGGCGGGGAAGAATT
>JAJFFI010000346.1 GCA_021776755.1 Alphaproteobacteria bacterium
TCGCCACCGAATTCCGCGAAAAGGTCGGCGTCACCGGCGTCGTGCTGACCCGCGTCGATGGCGACGCCCGGGGTGGTGCGGCGCTGTCGCTCCGCCGCGTCGCCGACGTGCCGATCAAACAGCTCGGCACCGGTGAAAAGCTCGACGCCCTCGAGGCCTTCCACCCGGACCGCATCGCCGGCCGCATCCTCGGCATGGGCGACGTCGTCGGCCTCGTCGAAAAGGCCCGCGAGAACATCGAGGAAGAGAAGGCCCGGAAGCTCGCCAGGAAGATCGAGAAGGGCAAGTTCGACCTCGAGGACATGGCCGACCAGCTCAAGCAGATGCGCAAGATGGGCGGCATCCAGGGCCTGATGGGCATGCTGCCCGGCGTCGGCAAGATGAAGAAGCAGATGGCGAACGCCAATGTCGACGAGAACCTGCTGGTCCGGCAGGAGGCGATCATTTCGTCGATGACGGTCAAGGAGCGCCAGCGCCCCGAGATCATCAAGGCGTCGCGCAAGCAGCGCATCGCCGCCGGCTCCGGCACCACGGTACAGGAGATCAACAAGCTCCTGAAGCAGTTCATGGAAATGAACCGCATGATGAAACGCATGGGCAAGATGTCGAAGAAGGGCCAGTTGCCGCCCGGCTTTGGCGGCCCCGGTGGTGGTGGCATGGGTGGACTGGGCGGCGGTGGAATGCCCCCCGGCGGCCTGCCACCCGGCTTTCCCGGCGGGATGCAGTAAACGAATTCGTTAACTTATAGAAACAACATCACAAACAAACCTGAACACGAGGAGTAACCGAATGTCCGTCAAGATCCGTATGTCCCGGGGCGGGGCCAAGAAACGCCCCTACTACAAGATCGTCGTCGCGGACTCGCGCCGCGCGCGCGATGGCAATTTCATCGAGCGGGTCGGCTCCTACGATCCGATGCTGCCGAAGGACCACGAGAAGCGCGTCGTGCTGAACGAGGAGCGCATCAAGCACTGGCTGTCGGTCGGCGCGTTGCCGTCGGACCGGGTGACGAAGTTCCTCTTCGCCGCCGGCCTTGCCGAGAAACCCGCGATCCCCGAGCAGACCAAGAAGCACCTCCCCAAGGCCAAGGCCCAGGAGCGTGCCAAGGAAGCCGAGGAGGCGAAGGAAGCGGCCAAGCAGGCCGAGGCAGAAGCCGCCGCCGCCCCAGCCGAGGAGGCTCCCGCCGAGGAAGCTCCGGCCGAGGAAGCGCCCGCCGAAGAGACGCCCGCCGCGGAAACGCCGGCTGCGGACGCCGCGCCCGCCGAGGAAAAGACCGAGGAAGCTCCTGCCGAAGCCGCCGCCGAGGCCGCACCTGAAGCTGCGCCCGAGGAGGAGAAGCCCGCCGAGGCCGCCGCTCCCACCGAGGAAAAGGCAGAAGAAATGGCTGAAGAAGGCGGCGAGGAAGCGAAGAAGGACGCCTAGTCTGGATATCTCCGCTCGCGAGAACAGCCCTCTCCCCCCTTGTGGGGGAGAGTGGGAGAGGGGGGTGACGCCAACAGGCGGCGTGAAAGAGACTTTCTTCGGCGCTGCGTCGCAGCGCACCCCCCTCCCGGGCCTCCTGAGCGTCCGTCGAAGGGCCCCACGAGGGGGGAGGGGACAACGTTATGCCCGCTGACCGCAGTCCGGAGCGCGAGGAACGTGTCTGTGTCGCCGTCTTCGCCGGCGCGCAGGGGGTGAAGGGGCTGATCCGGCTCAAGACCTTCACCGAAACCTCCGACGGCGTCTTCGCGCTGGGCGCGCTGACCGATGCCACAGGTGCGCACCGGTTCGAAATCGAGCGCGTCGGTACCTCGAAGGGCATGCCCGTCGTGCGGGTTGACGGCGTCGGCGACCGCACCGCGGCCCAGAAACTCACCGGCACGAAAGTCTTCGCCGCCCGCGATGAAATCCCGCCAGCCGACGAAGACGACGAATTCCTCCATGCGGATCTCGAGGGCCTGCCGGTCGAGCTCCCCGACGGCACGCCGCTCGGCAACGTGCGCTGTGTCCAGGACTTCGGCGCCGGCCCCCTGCTCGAGGTCGCGACCGGCGGCGGCGCCAGCGTCCTGATCCCGTTCACCCGCGAGATCGTGCCGACAGTCGACATCCCCAACCGCCGCATCGTCGCCAACCCGCCCCCCGGCCTGCTGGACGACGACTAGCCACTTCGAAAAATCCCTCTCCCTCCATCGGGGAGAGGGGCATTTTCCCGTTCTTGCACAACTCCGCCCTTCCCCCGCCAACTTCATCGGGCAGGGTGTCCACATGATCCGGTTCCTTCTCATCCTCACGCTCACGGTTCTGGTGACGAACGCCATCGCCGCGCCCGGCTACACGTGGCGCGCGGGCGGGAGCACGGCGGATACCATCGACACCGGCGAACACGATCTGCACCGCTTCCGCGAGTAGCCGGGCGACACCGTGCACGCGGATAACGCGTGCTTGCATCCAGGAGGATCGGCCCTTGTCCCAGGCACCGCCGTCACCCCCGCCCTTCGACAAGCTCAGGATAAACTGCGGGGGTCCACGGCCCGCGCTCAATGGATGCCCGCCTGCGCGGGCATGACAAAATGACGGTGACGCCACAAACTACCGCCTTGAATGCATTTCCCCGGCCGCCGCAACCGCACCGATGTATCCGGCCAGCCCCTGTGCTAGCGTCCGCCCGCCATGCCAGCCGATACCCGCATCTGGACCGCCCGCGTCCTCACGCTCTTCCCCGGGATGTTCCCGGGGCCGCTCGGGCATTCGCTCGCGGGCAAGGCGCTGGAGGACCGGAAATGGGCGCTCGAAACGCTGGACATTCGCGAATTCGCACGCGATAAACACGCCACCGTGGACGACGCTCCGTTTGGTGGTGGCGCCGGCATGGTCATGCGGCCTGATGTTCTCGATGCGGCACTTGAAGCCGCGCAGGAAAAACAGGCCACCCCGGCGCTCTATCTCTCGCCCCGCGGCCGTCTGCTCACGCAGGACCGGGTGGGCGAACTCGCATCCGGGCCCGGCGTGACCTTGTTGTGCGGCCGCTATGAAGGGGTGGACGAGCGGGTGATCGAGGCGCGCGGCCTTGAGGAAGTCTCGCTGGGAGACTACATCCTCTCCGGCGGCGAGCCTGCGGCGATTGCCGTGATCGACGCCTGCGTGCGGCTCCTGCCCGGAGTGATGGGCAAGGTGGCATCGGGCGAGGAAGAGAGTTTTTCCGGGGGGCTCCTCGAGTACCCCCACTATACCCGGCCCCAGGAATGGGACGGGCGGCAGGTGCCGGAAGTGCTGCTGTCGGGCCACCACGAGAATATCCGGCGGTGGCGTCAGGCGCAGTCCGAAGAGATCACCAGGGCCCGCAGGCCCGATCTCTGGAAGCGGCACCGAAACGAAGACGCGTAGAGTCGCGTACGCGTAGTTGAAAGCAACCGCTGATCGAATGTCCCTCGGAACGAGGAACCTCTGGACGGCATCAGAACCGGGACATGAATTCCCGAGCAGAGGACGAGTGCTCCGAATGGGGCACCAGAGGATAAATCAATGAACATCATCGAACAGCTCGAGGCGGATGAAGTTGCCCGCCTCACCAGCGAAAAAGAGATGCCCGAGTTTTCCGCGGGCGACACGATCCGCGTCAACGTGCGCGTGGTCGAGGGCACCCGCGAGCGCATCCAGGCCTTCGAGGGCGTGTGCATCGCGCGCAAGAACGCCGGCGTGAACTCGTCGTTCACCGTGCGCAAGATCAGCTACGGCGAGGGCGTCGAGCGTATCTTCCCGCTGTATTCGCCGCGCATCGAGTCGATCGAGGTCGTGCGCCGCGGCAAGGTCCGGCGCGCCAAGCTCTATTATCTCCGCGGCCTCACCGGCAAGCGCGCCCGCATCGCCGAGCGCACCACCGGCCGCGGCATGGCCGAGATGCGCGCCCGGCGCACCAAGGGCGTGAAGGTTCCGGTCACCGGCGGCGACGCCCCGGCGGTCGCGGCCGACATCAAGGCCGAGGCGGCAGCGGAGGCTGCGCCCGAGGCCAGGAAAACCGAAGCGAAGACAGACGCGCCCAAGAAGGACGCCAAGAAAGAAGCCAAGAAGGAAGACTGATCCTTCGAGGTCCAAGACGACAAACGGGGCGCCCGC
>JAJFFI010000347.1 GCA_021776755.1 Alphaproteobacteria bacterium
GAGGCGGATCGCGCGGGTGGTTTTCGTCGACGCGATGCCCTTGGTGTTGCCCGGATCGAGATGGAGTTCGGCTAGCAGTTTCTGGATCTCAGCCAGTTCGCGGTTCGGCCGCACAACCGGTTTGGGTTTGGGTTTGGTTTCGATCTTGGGCAGGACTTTCGTCGGCGGCGGTTTGCTCGCGGTCTCGGGCGGCTTTTCTTCCGCGGCTTCGGGTTTCTTGGCACTCTCGCCTTTCGGTTCCGGCGCCTTGGCCTCCGGCGGGACAGGCGGATTGCCGGCGCTCCCCTCGGTGGTTGTGCCGGTGCCGCTGCTTCCGGCGGCGCCAGAATCGCCCGCGCCACCGGCCTGCGGTTCGATGCCCGGCGGGCGGATGATCAGCGTCTTGCCGTTCGGCGTCGGGCCCTTCTCGATAATGACACTCGCGCCGCTGCCGCCCGCCTGGTTGCCCGATCCTGCCCCGATGCCGGAGGGCGGCGGCTGGATCGCGCCTGCCATGAACGAGCGGTTGGGACTCGGCCGGGGCTCGCGCAGCAATGTGCGGGCTTCCGCGCGTTCCGACCCGGTCAGCTGCCCGTCGAGCTCGCGCACCGCCTCTTCGGCTTTCTCGTGCCCTTCCTGGGCCGCGTAGGTGAACCATTTGAACGCCACCGCATTGTCCCGCGGAATACCGAGGCCGTCGCGGTACATCACGCCGAGCGCGTACTGCGCGTCGGGCACGCCGCTCTTCGAGGCCCGGATCAACCAGAGGTGCGCCTTCTCGAAGTCGCGGTTGATGTCGCTGCCGCCGACAAGATAGAGCTCACCCAGCCGAAGCTGCGCCTGCCCGTGCCGCTGGCGCGCGGCCAGCTGATACCATTCGACCGCCTGGTTCATGTCGGCGGTCACGCCCTCGCCGCGCTCGAACAGCTGGGCGAGCGAATACTGGGCCTGCGGCAGCCCCTGATCGGCCGCCTTGGCGAACCAGAACGCGGCGCGTTCCGTGTCTTTGGGAATGCCGTTGCCGTGCAGGAAGAGCGTCGCCAGCACATATTGCGCGTTCGCACTTCCGGCCTCGGCGGCCTGTTTGTACCAGCCGGGATTTTGTCCCGGCGGCATTGGCGGCCGGCCCTCGGGCATGCGGACACTGCGGGTGCTGCCGGCCCCGCCCGTTGCACCCGCGACGGTTCCACCCGGCGGCGGCTTCGCGGAAGCGCCGGAGCTCGAAGATCCGGCACCAGTGGTTCCTCCGGAAGTTGGGCCGGGAACGGTCTTTTTCGCTTCACCATCGCCCCGGATCGAGCTCCAGAGCCCGGAAACAGAGGCGGTGATTCGGTCGCGGAGGGCCGCGGCCTTGTCCGGATAGAAGTAGATGCTGGCCGCAATCCCGACCGCAATCACCAGCAAGAGAAACCAGACCCACGTCCGGCGGCTCCGCTCCTCGCTCCCCGGATCTCCGCCTGCCGCGACGATGGTGCGGAGTGCTGCGAGATCGTCGGGCGCGAGCCGGTAGTCGGCACCCGGCGCATGCGGGTTGAACTCCAGCGGCAACTCGGCGTCACGCTCACCATCGGACGCGACCACCATTCCGCCTTCCGGCGTGATGCGCTTGTCCTGGTCCACTTCAACACTCGACCGTTTCGCGGCCGAATCATCGGCTCCGGAACTCGGGGCAGGTTGCGCACCCCTGTCGGCTGCCGCATCTGCGGCGAAGGGCAGGGGTGGACCCTTGTCCTCAACTTCCGGAGGAGCGGTTTCGATGGGCTCACGGCGCCCGGGGCGCAGCGTGATGTCAGGGTCTTCCCGCGGGTCGCCATGCCCGGGCTCGGGCGCCGCGCTGTCGGGAGACGCTGCACCGTTCGCGCCGGTGTTGGGTCTCTCCGGCTGCTCCTCGCCGCCCGGCAGCGGAACCGCGGACGCAAAGACGATCGTCCGGCGGATTTCCTCCATCGCCTCGCGGATCTGGCGGTCCTCTGCGGTTTCTCCGGTCTCTTCGCGACCCTCATCGTCTGTGCTGCCGCCATCCTCTGCGGCGCCAAAATCGGGATCGGGTGCGTCTGGCGTCAGGATTTCACCTTCACTCGCCGGCTCGGAGGACGGCGGGCTGTCGTCGCTTTCCTCTTGGGGAGCTTCCCTGGGGGCCGCCGCGGAAGGCGCCCAGTGTGCTTCGCCCCGCAGAACTTCGGGCTTGATCGCCGGGGTGCCCTCTTCGCTGTCCGGACGGGCCGGTGCGGGCGCGGACGGCTTCGGCACCACGCCGCCCTGCGGGCGCAAGATCGTTTCGCTCTCGGCAAAATCCCCCGAGACGTCCGTAGGTGAGGGCTTGCGTCGCGCTGGCTTTACGGCCTCGTCGCGATATCCGGTATTGTTCAGGATCGCCTGCGACAGCCACTCGCTGATCGTCATGCCGGCGGCGTCGGCCGCTGCCTTGGCGACGGCAGCGGCGTCCGGGTCGACACCCTCGACCGACCACGAGCGTTTGCCCCCGCGCGGGACGGTGGTGGAGCTGCCGGGGTCAGCCATGGGCCCGGCTCCCGGCCCTGCGAACAGGGCCGTCACATATGATTTTCAAGTTGCTCAGCGGCATCTACATCATTGATCCCGAAGTGGGATTCCTAGTCGCTCTCCGCAGCGGAGAGTTTAACGCCATTGTTGGCATTCCGCACGAGTTGCTCGGTCTGGAAGATGTCGAGCCCGCGCCGGGTCACCTCCCAGGCGACCGCTTCCGGGTCGTCGGCATAGAGCAGTGCGCGGGCGTGGATCGCACTCAGCGTACCTTCTTCCATCATCTTGCGGACGGCGGGCGGCAGGTCGAGATAGCTCAGCACGTGGGCTACATGTTCGGGCGATTTGCCGACCGCCTCGGCGACCTCGTCGCTGGTCTGGTTGAAGTCATCCTTGAGGCGCTGATAGCAGGCAGCCTCGGCCAAGGGTGACAATGTGCGATGGGCAAGCGACTCCCGCACTGAATAGATCAAGGCATCCTCGTCGCTCATGTCGCGGACGAAAACCGGCACCTCGTCGAGCCGCGAGCGCAGGGCCGCCCGCCAGCGGGTCTCACCGAACACGATTTCGTAGGGCTCGCCGCCTTCGTTGGCACCTTCAGAATCATCGTTGTTGTTTTGCCGGTCCTTGATCGGCCGCGCGATAATCGCCTGCAGGCTGCCGCTCTCGCTCAGGAGATTGAGGGCGGCCTGGATTTCGCGCTCATCAGGCCGTGCCTCCAGCCGCATACCGCTCGGGCGGAGCTTGCTGGTGTGCACCATGATCGGGCCACTGCTGACGTTTTCGGTATCGCGGATACTTTCGCGGCGCCGGGCCTCGCTGCGTGGATCGACCGGTGGCAGGGGCTGGCGCCGGTTGCCGGGGGCCGCAGGAGCCGCTGCCGCTTCGGGCGCTGCCTCTTTCCCGGCCGGGACATGCGCGGAAAACGACCGCCGGGGAACGCCCTCGTCGTTGTCCGGGTTTTTGCCCGGCTCAGCGGCGGGTGCAGGCAGTTCGGTTTCTTCTTCCGCTGACTCGGTCTCCGGAGTGGCGCTCGAAGGTTCAGGATCCGTCTCAGCATCGGCCCGGGCACTGTCCTGCCAGGGCGGCACTGGTGTCTGACGGTGGCCCTGCTCCGGTTCAGGGTGCGCGGTTTCGGCACTCTCGGCGGCTTTTTCGTCGTCCCCGGTCTCATCGTCCTTTGCGGTCTCAGCGGGCGGCGGGTCTTCCGCTTCGGCATCGCGTCCGTCGAGTTCGGGCAGGGTGTCGTATTCCACGGATTCGCCGTTCGGCGGCAGAGTTTCGCTGATCTGTTCGGGGGTCAGCTCGAGGGGTTCTTCCTCATCGAAGTCCGAGCCCAGCATCCGCCGGATATCGTCCTCGTAGTTGACGGGCTCTGCGTCGGACGCATCGTCGGCGCCTGGCTCATCGTCCTCCACCCCTTCCCCGTCGTCGCGGGTGAGCACGGTGATCAGATCAACAGTCTCGGCCTCTTCAGGTTCGGCCTCCGGCGCAGGCTCAACTGGCGGAGCGGGGGGCTCCGGTTCCGCCCGATGTTCGGTCTCGCCGGCAAACTCCATCTCGCCGGCGGCTGTCTCCGGGATGGTCCGCCGGTCGCCGGTGAATTCCGGCATCTGGGCATCTTGCCCGCTGTCGGGTTCGTCGAATTCGGGGGGCGGTGCGGAGGTCTTGCCGCCGGTCGCGGCTCCCGCCGTCTCGATGTCGTCCTGCAGCGTGATCTCGGCCGCGGCCCCGTTGCCGCCTTTCGCCCCGTCTGCTGGCCCATCTGCTGGAGTATCGCCGTCCGGGTCTCCGGGCGCAGTTTCCCGTTGCTCCATCTCGCCAACAT
>JAJFFI010000348.1 GCA_021776755.1 Alphaproteobacteria bacterium
AATGGGGATGGTGCCGTAGTGCATGGGAATCGCCTTTGTCGGCCGGAGCATCCGGTTGGTCACCCAGGCGGCATCGGAGGGATCCATCACATAGTGCCCGCCGATCGGGATTAGGATGATGTCGGGCGCATAGCGCTCGCGGATCAGGTCCATGTCGCCGAAGAACCCCGTATCGCCCATGTGATAGACGGTCACACCGTTGGACAGGCGGATGACGAAACCTGCAGGCTCGCCGCTCGGATAAACTTGGGGTTTGCCGGTAACCGGATTCTTCGTCGTGAATTCGGAACTGTGCTCGGCGCGAACCATTGTGATCTTCACGCCCTCAATCGGCGTGACGGTGCCGCTCTTGTTCATGCGCCCGGCGAGTTCCTCGGGCACAATGCCGAGCGTGCCGAGGGTCGAACCAAGCCCGGCAGGCGCCCAGATCTTCGCGTTGTGCATTTTCGCGAGCGCCGGGGCGTCGCCGACATGGTCGCCGTGGCCGTGGGTCAGCAGAATCACATCGATCTTGCCGAACGTCTTCAGGTCCTTCAGCGCAGCCGGCGCCTTCGGATTCTTGGTGATGAACGGGTCGATCACAATGACCTTGCCGTTCGCCGTGGTGATCTTGAAGGCCGCATGCCCGATCCACTGCAACTGCGGGTCGGCGGCGCGCGTGGGCGCGGCGGCGAGCGTCAGGATTGCCAGGAAAACGAGGGCGGCTGCGGCAATTGCGGGCTTTTTAGGCGCAATACTCATTGAATACCTCCAGTTTCGGATCAGACGTTGCCACAAACCCTAGGACACCCCTGCGTAGGACGAAATTACCTGTGTATGGGGCGCAGACAGCGCATATCTTCCGAATGACCGGGAGGGATGGACGCGGGAGACGTGCACACGTATATAGTCGCCCTTTAATGAGCGCAGCCAGGCCCACCTCGAATTCGGTCTTCCCCCACCGCCATCTTCTGGGGATCGAGGGGCTTTCCGCAGATCAGATCACAGTGCTGCTCGATCTCTCGAACAGCTACGTCGATCAGAACCGCCGGCCGGACAAGAAAGTCTCGCTGCTGCGCGGACGCACGCTGATCAATCTCTTCTTCGAGACCTCGACCCGGACCCGGACCTCGTTCGAACTTGCCGGCAAGCGGCTTGGCGGCGACGTCATCAACATGTCGGTGCAGGCGTCCGCCATCAAGAAGGGCGAGACGCTGCTCGATACCGCGATCACCCTGAACGCCATGCATCCGGATGTGCTGGTCGTGCGGCATCCGGACAGCGGCGCGGTCAAGCTGCTGTCGGAGAAGGTAAACTGCGCCGTCATCAATGCGGGCGACGGCAGCCATGAGCATCCCACCCAGGCGCTGCTCGATGCGCTGACGATCCGCCGCCGGCTCGGGCGTCTGCAGGGCCTCACGGTCGCGATTTGCGGCGATGTCGCCCATAGCCGGGTCGCGCGCTCGAATATCCTGCTGCTGAACACGATGGGCGCCGAGGTGCGGGTCGTAGCCCCGCCCACCCTGCTGCCCGCCGCAATCGACCGCATGGGCGTCACCGTCTTCCACGACATGCGCGAGGGACTGAAAGACGCCGACATCGTGATGATGCTTCGCCTCCAGACCGAACGCATGCAGGGCACCTTCGTCCCTTCGGTGCGGGAGTACTTCCACTACTTCGGTCTCGATTACGACAAACTGTCGGCGGCCAAGCCCGACGCACTGATCATGCACCCGGGCCCGATGAACCGGGGTGTGGAGATCGACAGCGAGGTTGCCGACGATGTCGGCCGGAGCGTGATCCGCGAACAAGTCGAGATGGGGGTCGCGGTGCGGATGGCCTGCCTCGACCAGCTGACCCGGAACCTCGAAGCGGTACCCGGCGCCGGCGAATACACCAACGGCGCAAATTCCGTCAGCACCGGCGGAGGGACAGGCTGATGGCCAAGGTCATCGTCTTTCGCGGCGCCCGCCTGCTCGATCCCGCGACGGGACGCGACGAGGTCGGCGATCTCGTCGTCAAGGGCTCGGAGATCGCGGCGATTGGTCCGGGCGCTGCCGCGAAATACGATAAAGTGAAGGAGACAATCGAAGCCGGAAACGGCGGAAAACCACTGTGTCTAGCGCCAGGCCTCGTTGACATGCGGGCGCATCTCGGGGAGCCCGGCAATGAGCACAAGGAGACCATCGAAAGCGCCAGCGCGGCCGCGCTGTCGGGCGGGATCACCAGCATCATCTGCCTGCCCGACACCGATCCGGTGATCGACGACGTTGCCGGTGTCGAGTACATCGCGCGCCGGGCCCGCGAGGTGAAGGGCGTGAAGGTCTTCCCCTATGCGGCCGTCACCCGCGAGCTGGCGGGCGAGCAGATGACCGAGTTCGGGTTGCTCTCCGAGATGGGCGCCGTGGCGTTCACCGACGGGCGCCGGGCGATTGCGGACGCCAAGATGATGGCCCGTGCGTTGGCCTACGCCAAAACCTTCAGCCTGCTGATCGTGCAGCATCCCGAGGAGCCGAGCCTCGCCGACAACGGCGTCGCAACCTCGGGCGAGATCGCGACACGTCTCGGGCTGCCGGGCATCCCTCCGGTGGCCGAGGTGATGATGATCGAGCGGGACTTGCGGCTGGTCGAGATGACCGGAGGGCGCTATCACGCGGCCCATGTCTCGACCGCCGCCGCGGTCGACGCGATCCGGCAGGCCAAAGCGCGCGGGCTCGCCGTCACCTGCGACACCGCACCCGCCTATTTCGCGCTCACCGAGGCGGATATCGGAGATTACCGCACGTTTGCCCGGGTCTCGCCGCCGCTCCGCGCCGAGCCGGACCGGCGTGCGGTCGTTGAAGGCTTGGCCGACGGCACCATCGACGCCATCGCGTCGGACCACCTGCCCCACGACC
>JAJFFI010000349.1 GCA_021776755.1 Alphaproteobacteria bacterium
CGACCGCGAGAATGATGTGGCCGTCGGCGGTGGCGAACGCCTCGTAGGGCACAATGTTCGGGTGCGCGTTGCCAAGGCGGCCCGGCACCGTGCCGCCGACGAGATAATTGGCGGTCTGGTTGGCCAGCGCCGCGACGGTGGTGTCGAACAACGCCATGTCGATGTGCTGGCCTTCGCCCGAGGTGGCGCGTTCCATCAGGGCAGCCTGGATGGCGATCACCGAGTAGAGACCGGTCATCACGTCGGAGAGCGCGACGCCGACCTTGACCGGGCCACCGCCGGGCTCGCTGTCGGGCTTGCCGGTGACGCTCATCAGGCCGGCCATGCCCTGGATCATGAAGTCGTAGCCGGCGCGTTTGGCGTAGGGCCCGGTCTGACCGAAGCCGGTGATCGAGCAATAGACGAGGCGCGGGTTGACGGTGCGGAGGCTCTCATAGTCGAGGCCGTATTTGGCGAGCCCGCCCATCTTGTAGTTCTCGATCAGCACGTCCGAGCCGGCGGCGAGCCGGCGGATGATGTCCTGGCCCGCGGGCAGGGTGATGTCCACCGTAACCGAGCGCTTGCCACGGTTGGCGGACGTGAAATAGGCGGCCTCGGCGGTTTCGTTGCCGTCGCTGTCATTCAGGTAGGGCGGGCCCCAGCCGCGGGTGTCGTCGCCCGCACCCGGCCGCTCGATCTTGATGACGTCGGCGCCGAGATCGGCCAGCGCCTGCCCGGCCCAGGGGCCCGCGAGGATGCGGCTCATGTCGAGGACGCGGATGGCGCCCAGTGGATGAGTGAGGGGGTGGGTCATGGTGAACCTAAGCCGTCATTTCGACCGGAGGCATGCGTTAGCATGGCGAAGCGGAGAAATCTTCGCGAAGATGGCACAAGATTTCTCCGCTCGCTGTGCTCGGTCGAAATGACGCTATTCGATTGAGAGGTCAGCCCGCCGCGAAGGCCTGGATGCCGGTCTGGGCGCGGCCGAGGATGAGGGCGTGGACGTCGTGGGTGCCCTCGTCGGTGTTGACCGTCTCGAGGTTCACCATGTGGCGGATGACGTGGAACTCGTCGGCGATGCCGTTGCCGCCGTGCATGTCGCGGGCGAGGCGCGCGATGTCGAGGGCCTTGCCGCAGTTGTTGCGCTTGATGAGCGAGATCATCTCGGGGGCGGCCTTGCCGTCATCGAAGAGGCGCCCGACCTGGAGGGCTGCCTGCAGCCCGAGGGTGATCTCGGTCTGCATGTTGGCGAGCTTCCACTGGATGAGCTGGTTGGCGGCGAGCGGGCGGCCGAACTGCTTGCGGTCCAGAGTATATTGTCTCGCGGCGTGCCAGCAGGCCTCGGCCGCACCCATGGTGCCCCAGGCGATGCCGTAGCGCGCGCGGTTGAGGCAGCCGAACGGACCCTTGAGGCCCGAGACATTCGGCAGCAGGTTTTCTTCCGGCACCGCGACCTTGTCCATCACGACCTCGCCGGTGATCGAGGCGCGGAGCGACATCTTGCCATCGATCTTCGGTGCCGAGAGACCCTTCATGCCTTTTTCGAGGATGAAGCCGCGGATCTTGCCGTCATCGTCCTTGGCCCAGACGACGAAGACATCGGCGACGGGCGAGTTCGAGATCCACATCTTCGAGCCGGAGAGCTCATAGCCGCCATCGACCTTTTTTGCGCGGGTCTTCATGCCGCCGGGGTCGGAGCCGTGGTCGGGCTCGGTCAGGCCGAAGCAGCCGATCCACTCGCCGGTCGCGAGTTTCGGCAGGTACTTCTGGCGCTGCGCTTCGGTGCCGTAGGCATAGATCGGGTACATGACGAGGGAGGACTGCACGCTCATCATCGAGCGATACCCGCTGTCGACGCGCTCGATCTCGCGGGCGATCAGGCCGTAGGCGACATAGCTGACCCCGGGACCGCCATAGGCCTCGGGCGTGGTCGGGCCGAGGAAGCCCATCGCGCCCATCTCGGGGAAAATCTCGGCCTCGAAGATCTCGTGCCGGTTGGCCTCAAGGATGCGGGGGGCGAGCTTTTCGTCGGCGAACGCCTTCGCGCTGTCGCGGATCATGCGCTCGTCTTCGGTGAGCTGCTGGTCGAGCAGGAGCGGATCCTCCCAGTCGAAGGAATTCAGCATCGGCGCGATCTTGGGATTGGTCAGGTCGGGACCTTCGACCTTCTCGGCGGGCTCGGCGGGGCTCATTTCACTAACTCCTGATACGGGCGAAACGGGGTATTCGTATTTTACACCAACGGGGCAGCGCTGACGATATTGCAGCGCAGCATTTTGCGTCCATATCCCGTTGACGGTATGATTTTGCGGGCCCAAGGCTATTGGCGGCAGAAAGTTATTTCAAGTCTAAAATAAAATCATGGCCGGTGTCGGTTAACCGCTTGGCAGGGGCTGGCATTTATCATCCCGTCCATGAAACCGACTCCACAGCCGGGCGCCCAGGGGCGCGAGATCATTTTCGAGTTCAACCAGGTGGGGCAATCCGTCCGGGTGACGGCGATGGATACCGAGACGCTGGATGAGGTCGTTGTGATCGGGGCGCCGTCAGCGGGCGAGGCGGCGCTGCGCCGGGCCGCACTCGACAAGCTCCGTTATGTCCAGAGCCGGAAGGGCGGCGCCTGACGCCTGACCGTGGCCTGGCGGTCGCCTGAACCTGCCCCGACCGGCGCGCACAAAGATGGCGCTACGCGGAGCGCACGAAAGCGCGCTATATTGCCGGCATGGCTCCACCGTGCCTCCATGACATTGATAAATTTTTCCGCCGCCTGGCGCTTGGGCTCGCGCTCTGGCTGCCGGCCGGGGCGGTGTCGGCCGACATTCTGATCGCCACGGTGGGACCGATGAGCGGTCCGCAAAAAGTGTTCGGCGAGCAGATGAAGCGCGGGGCCGAGGCGGCTGTCGCCGACATCAACGCTAACGGCGGCGTCCTCGGCGAACGGGTCGTGATGGTCGTGAAGGATGACGAATGCGAAGCCAAAAGGGCAAGCGAAGTCGCCCAGGAAATCGTCGCCGAGAATGTCGTATTCGTCGCCGGGCATCTCTGCTCGGGGGCGTCGATCGCCGCATCGCGGATCTATACCGCATCTGAAATCCTGCAGATTTCGCCCGCGACCACGGCTCCGCAATTCACCGAGAACGGCGACTTCAACGTCTTCCGTGTAACCGGGCGCGACGAT